>CAVJEZ010000110.1:3439-6835 GCA_963648625.1 Odoribacter splanchnicus | reverse complement strand
GCTGCCAGGCGTATAATTTCATCATTGACCTTTGAGAGGCTGCTTTCAAGATCCGAGCAACCTTTTGACACTTCCAGCCGGACACGTTCCGTCAGTTCCTGCTGTTCTGTGTTTTCAGCGGCATTTGGGGCCGCTTCATTGTTTTCTGGTGACATGGCCAGCAGCCTTTGTACTTCCTTGTTGAGAGAATTGAGTCGTGTTGTCGCCAGGTTCAGCTGGTTCTGGCACGCCACGAGTGACTCCTGCGTGCGCATGTCAAAAGCCTTCTTCTGTTCAAGGAGGTTTTCAAGGCTGTCCATGCGTGCAGCGATATCCTTGAATTTCTGGGCTGCTTCCATGCGCATGCATTCGTGCATCTGCATGGTGACCTTGTTGATGGTTTCCTCAATGTAGCAGGCCATGCCGGAGTCAGACTCCGTATTCTCTGACATTTTGTCGCAGATGACGGCCTGTCCCTGCAAAACACCGGATCCGGGCGCATCAAGCGTGGCTGTGTCAGACAGCAGCCCATCCCGTCCTGCTGAGTATTCCGGCTGTACGGACGGTAGTACGGGCTTGTCCTGTTCCTGCTGGCTGGTGTCCCGTCCGATTAGGTTGGTAAGTTCAAGGACAGGAGTACTGTTGTCACAAGAAGGCATTGTTGCGGGATCCTCCTGGGTACTGGCACAAGGCTGTTGGCATGGAAAGAAGAAAATTCTGAAAGCGGCTTTATAAAAAAAGCGGCCTTAAAAGATACTGTACAGACAGTATAATAATGTAGAGGGACTTTAGCCTGTACGGCTGTTTTTGTCGAGACAGCGAAAAAGGCCAGCTAACGGCTGTAAAAGGGAGCATATCCCGCAGGAAGCAGGAGACGATAAAAGGACAGCCTGACAAGAGACATGGCATTACTAACCGGATTACAGCCTGAGGTCTTGCCCCAGGCGTTTTTTTTTGCAATGATCGTGCTACAAGAATCAGGGGCTTTGCAGAGATCCCTGAATATGGGCCAACACATTGAATGCGATCACTTTGCTATCATTATAAGTAGTTATAAGACGGCAGGCGATCCGTAGTCCGGAGGATAGAATGCTCAACGCCAAGGAATGTGTTCTGTACAGTGGCGGTGCTTCCGGCACCGAGCAGTTTTTCGGCACCCTGGCCGAGGGTTGGGGAATCGAGGAAGTCAACTACAGCTTCGAGGGGCACCAGATAGAGCGCAAGAGAGGCGTGCGGGTGCTCACAAGCGAGGAACTGGCACTGAAGGATGTCAGCCTGACCTATGTCTCCAAGCTTATGAACCGCGAGTACACGCAGGCGCCTTTGTTCCGCAAAATACTTCAGAGCATCTGCTGGCAGGTCAGCAGCGGCAGGCAGGTCGTGGTTGTGGGAGCCATCCAGCCCGACGGCACCGTGAAAGGCGGCACCGGCTGGGGCGCCGAGTTCGCCAAAATCTGCAACAAGCCCCTGCTCGTGTTTGACCAGGTGCAGAACGGCTGGTTTGAATGGGCTTCGTCCAGCTGGCAGCCTGTTGAAAAGCCTGTCATTACCCAGACGCACTTTGCAGCCACAGGCACCCGTTTCCTTGAGGACAACGGACGCGACGCCATCCAGGATATCTTCAAGCGCTCGTTCAGCCGCTAGGCTTTCGCGCATCTGATATTGCAGGCCCTTGATCCTCCCTGCATCCGGGAATCCGGTTCGGGGAGGCAGGGTATTTGTTGCCTTCTGGCAGAGGCGCATGCCGGAGTGCAGGAGAATCACAGCCATGGCCAGGACATTCAGCCCAGTTGAAAAGGAAATCCTCCGCATTGTGCAGAAGGATCTGCCTGATTCCCTGACTCCCTATGCCGACATAGCGGCACAGGCCGGGTGCAGCGAGGAAGAGGTGCTCTCCCTTCTGCGCACTCTGAAGGAAGAGGGCGTCATCCGCCGTTTCGGAGCCAGCATCAAGCACCAGAAGGCCGGCTGGGCCCACAATGCCATGGTCGCCTGGATTACCGGTAGCAGCGACGTGGAAGAGCTTGGCAGGAAGGCTGCCCAAAACAGCAATGTCTCCCACTGCTACTACAGGCCTTCATCGGCCCCTGACTGGCCTTACGAGCTCTATACCATGGTGCATGGCAGGAGCAGCGAAGAGGTGGAGCAGGTAATCAGCGGCCTGAAAAAGGAACTTGGCCTGAAGGAATACAGCGTCCTGCACAGCAGGCGCGAGTTTAAGAAAATTTCGCCCACCTATTTCTGATGCGGGACCGGCATATCTGTGCCGGACTCTTTCACCAGGGCTTTTCATCATATATCTACTGCATCGTGTGTCACATCGCTGTATGTGCCGCACAGGAGTTGTCATGTCTTCCAGATCTGAAGATTTGTTTGCCAGGGCCTGTGAACTAATCCCCGGCGGCGTAAACAGCCCTGTCAGGGCCTGCCACAATGTACACTGCCATCCTGCCTTTATAGCCAGGGGCAAGGGCTCCCACCTGTTCGATGTGGACGGCAGGGAGTATGTGGACTTTGTCCTTTCCTGGGGCCCGATGATACTGGGACATGCAAGGGAAGAAGTAACCAGGGCAGTTGCCGAGGCAGCCGGGCGCGGCACAAGCTACGGCGCTCCCTGCGAGGACGAGGTTACCCTGGCCGGCCTGGTAATCGACGCACTTCCCTCAGTGGAAATGGTGCGCATGGTGAACTCAGGCACTGAGGCGACCATGAGCGCCCTGCGCCTGGCCCGCGGCTATACGCACAGGAACAAGCTGGTCAAGTTCATAGGATGCTACCACGGCCATGCCGATCCCTTCCTGGCTGCTGCGGGATCCGGCGTTGCCACGTTCTCCATTCCCGGCACGCCCGGCGTGCCTGAGTCCGTTGTGGCCGACACGCTGCTTGCCCCCTACAACGACCTTGAGGCCGTGAGCGCCCTTTTTGAGAAGCATGGCAACGAGATAGCCTGCGTTATCGTGGAGCCCGTGGCTGCCAACATGGGCCTGGTGGAGCCTGCAGAAGGATTTTTGCAGGGACTCAGGGAGCTGACCGCAAAATACGGCGCCCTGCTGATTTTTGACGAGGTCATCACCGGATTCCGCCTGTCCTACGGCGGAGCCCAGGAAAGATACGGTATTACGCCGGATCTGACCACGTTTGGCAAGATTATCGGCGGCGGCCTTCCTGTGGGAGCCTTTGGCGGCAGGGCTGAGATTATGAAGCACATCGCTCCCCAGGGCGAGGTCTACCAGGCCGGGACGCTCTCGGGCAATCCCCTGGCAATGGCTGCAGGCCTGGCCACGCTGCGGCTTTTGAAGGGCTGCGACTATGCGGGCCTTGAAAAGCGCACCAGCGCCTTTGCCCATGAGCTTGAGTCTGTGCTGCTGGCAAAGGGCGTGCCGGTCCAGGTGCACACCATAGCCTCCATGTTTACGC
>CAVJEZ010000110.1:0-3120 GCA_963648625.1 Odoribacter splanchnicus | reverse complement strand
ATATGTTGGGATGGCCTAGTAGCGGGGGGCTCTGGGAGCACGGGGCTTGGCTTCGTTGACACGGAGCATGCGGCCGCCGAATTCATGGTTGTCGAGAGCGGAGATTGCAGCCTGGGCGCCGTCGTCTTCCATCTCGACAAAGCCAAAACCGCGGGCACGGCCAGTTTCCCTGTCAGAGATAAGTTTAACGGAAAGAACTGTGCCATAGGCGGCGAAAAGGTCCTGTACCTGCTCTTCGGTAGCGGACCAGGGAAGATTCCCAACATAGATGGATTTAGCCATGAAAAAAAAACCTCATAAAAAAACAGAAAATAGCTGTTTCAAGAACACTGTGCTGCTGAAACAGTTGTAGAAAAGACTAGACGCCACGGGAACCGTTTGTCAATCAAAATATGGCATATATGCCCCTTGCTGCGCAGTCCCGGCAACTGCTGCTGATTCCTCTTTCCTTATGTCATTTTCCCTCCTTTCCCACGGCTGTATGATGTGCATGCTGCAGGCATAGCCATAGCTACGGCCTGAGACACTGGTCCTGAGCAGACGGACCGCAACGATCTGCCTGTATTTCCTTCTTTCCGGCATAAACATCCTCCTGGTTTCTTCTGTCTGTGTGTACGGGTGTAATAGTCTGCCTGCCAGGGACTGCAGGCATGGCAGCCCGTCCTGTCCCCCTGTTTTCCGGGGCGTACATGTCCTGTGAGAACAGGCTGCTGTGTCCCATAAGGGCTGCAATGCGCCTGCGCCTTTCCGGACCGGGCTCAGCAAGACTGAAGGCATCAGCCTTGAAGGCGTCGCGAAGGCTGTACAGCGTAATGTTTTTTTCGTTCATGCTGACCGGCCTTCCCATGCGCAGCTCGTTGTTGGCCTTTCTGTACATCTCCTGGCAGTTGCGGAGCATGCTCGTAAAGCATCTGTTTTCCGAATATCCCTTAGTGCTGCTGTACTGCCTGTAATATTCCTCCTTCAGGGATACAAACTCCCTGATGATGCGCCTGTCCGGTTCCTGCTCGGACCCTAGGAAGACAAGCTGCCGCAGGAAGCCTGTTCCCTGTCTGAGCATGCCGTTCTGCTTGCCGTTGATGATGGTGAGGATTCCTTCGGATCCAGCTTCCCTGTAGATGGCAAAAGCCCATTCCTTTGGCCGCAGGCCGCAGACTAGCTGGGCCCTGAACCAGGCTGCGGCGAGCGCGGCCAGAAAGGTGCCGTGCGAGTCAAGAAAGGCAAGGACGACCTGTATCCGGCGAGGGTCGGGATTTTTCTCGTGCAGGGACATTCCTGCTGTCCCTTTCCTCTGTACCGTGGCAGGCCTGAAGCTGCGGATGATTTCTGCACCCTTGTCTCCAATCAGGCCGCCAAGGACATAGCGCAGGGATATTTTGACAAGTTTCAGTGTCTGCCTGCACCACGGCGCATTGCGGTAGGTTTTTACAAACCATATGGGAAAGACAGCCCAGTCACCCGGTGTCAGGGCCGAAAAGGGGTCGCTGCATGCGTCCTGCGGGCAGCGCCAGTCGCAGTAGGCTTCTATGAACGGCCTTGCATGGCTCTCATAGGTCTGCACTGTCCGGGGAGAGCGGTTTTCCCTGCTGTTTTTAAGGACTGCCGGACTGCCATTGCTGTCCGGGGGAATTCTGTCCCTCCTGCTGTCCTGCATGCCCGGAGGCATGCGGTATGGTGCCTTGCCGCTTTTTTCAGTGCTCACGGCATAAGCGCAGGGACTGCTGCCAGGTTTTTGCATATGTCCGTAAGGTTGCAAATAATATGTCATATTGCAGTGATAAATGTTTTGTTATAATAATACATAAAACCAATTCGTTATATAAACAGCCTGCGATGTTTTTCGGCTGTTTTGCTGAGATGTTGTTAAAATAGCATTGAAATAAATTTTGTCAAGAAAATTTTTGAAAAATTTTGTAACAATCCAGAATTATTGAATAAATAACGGCGTATCGCTGCCTGCTGCAGCAGTCCTTGACAGCAAGGCCCCGGGCGGATATAAGACAGCTCCCTTGCTCATACCGGATGTATGGGCTGTTTAACCCGTAAGGAGATAACCATGCGGAAATTTGAAACTTTAATCCTCTTGTCGCCCGAGCTCTCCGCCGACAAGCGTGAAGAGGTCCTGGGCACGCTCAAGGAAATCATTGAGCGTGACGGCGGCCACATTGAGGATGTCGATCAGTGGGGCATGCGTGACCTCGCTTATCCTGTCCGTAAGCAGATGCGCGGCTTCTATGTCCGCCTTGTCTACACCGGTCCCAATGAACTGGTAGCCGAGCTTGAGCGCAATATCCGTATTGATGCCGAAAGGATCTACAAGTTCCTGACCGTGCGTCTGGAAGAAGAAGCCGGCAAAGACGGGGAGGTTGCATAATGGCTTTCAGAAAGAGATTTGCTCCGCGTCGCAAGTTCTGCCGTTTCTGCGCAGACAAAGACCTGCCCCTGAACTACAAGAACGCCGATGTGCTGCGTGACTTCGTCACCGAGCGCGGCAAGATCATTGCCCGCCGTATTACCGGCACATGCGCTCACCATCAGCGTCTGCTGACCCGTGAAATCAAGCGTGCCCGCCAGATGGCCCTGCTCATCTACACCGCCACGCATGATTCTTCCGTCAAGAAAAAGAGCATGATCTAAGGAGGCTGCGAACATGAAACTTATTCTTCGCGCCGACGTAGAAAACCTCGGTACTCTTGGTGACGTTGTTGAGGTCAAGCCCGGCTATGGCCGCAACTATCTTCTGCCCCAGGGCCTGGCCATGCTTGCCACAGAAGGCAACATGAAGACCTTTGAGCAGGAGCGCAAAAAGCTGCAGGCCATCATGGATGCCCAGCGCGCCGAAGCCCGTTCCCTGGCCGAAAAGCTGGAAGCCCTGGAACTGGTCATCCGCATGCATGTGGGCGAGAACGACAAGCTGTACGGCTCTGTCACCACATCCATGATTGGCGATGCCATTGCCGAATCCGGTATTGAGATTGACCGCCGCCGCATCCTGCTCGACGGTCCCATCCGTACCCTGGGCGAATTCAATGTCCGTGTGCGCCTGCACGCTGACGTTGTTGCCGAACTTCCCCTCAAGGTCGTTTCCGACCACGTGATCGTGGAAGAAGAGGCCGCTCC
>CAVJEZ010000109.1:4991-6928 GCA_963648625.1 Odoribacter splanchnicus | reverse complement strand
GCACCATTCCATGACTTCCCTGTGCAAAAGGCCTGCCGGCAGCAAAAGTTCTGCTCCGAGAGGATGATTTTCGCCCTGCATGCCTAAAAGTCTGGGCAAATCCCTTGCCAGCCCGTCAGAAACATCCATCAGAGCAGGCGGGCGGGCATTCTGCCCTGCCCTTGCCAGTATCAGCCCGGCATCGACCTTGGGCTCAGGTGTTAGCAGGGCCTTGCAGGCATGAGGCCAGTCTGATGCACTCTTGCGGCCTTCTTTTTCCAGGACGTGCAGTCCTGTACGGGCAAGCCCCACAGCACCGACGACAAAAAGTACGTCACCAGGAAGCGACCCTCCCCTGGTCAGAAAACCGGTCCTGCTGTTTTCCTCTCCGAAAACAGTGACAGACACAAAAATTTTGTCGCTTCTGGACAGATCGCCGCCTACAAGAGCCACCTGATATCTGGCAGCCAGGGCTCCCATGCCGCTGAAAAAATCGTTGAGCCAGCTTCTCTCAACATTGGGCGGCAGTGCCAGGTTCATGGTAAAGCAGAGAGGCCTGGCCCCTGAGGCTGCCAGATCGCTGATATTGCAGGCCAGGGCCTTATGCCCGATCTCTTCTGCCGTGGCGTATGCCGTCCTGAAGTGCACATCTTCGATAAACAAATCGGAACTGACGGCCAGTGGCTTTGAGCTGGTCAGAAGACAGCAGTCATCCCCCCTGCCCAGGGCTATGCCCTCTTTGGGGTGATTTGGGAAATAGCGGTCAAGCAGTTGCAAAATGGCCTCTTCAGACCCCAGTTGCCCGCATTTTTTTTCAATTTTGCCGCTTTTGTCACACATAGCAGTCCGGCCTCCTGTTATTGTTCTGCCTTCCCCTGGACATAGACATACGAGGCCGAGATCATCTTTTTGCCAAGGGCAGGGAAACGCACGACAAGCTTGTCCGGCTCTTCATAGGCCAGTATCTCGCCCTCGCCAAAAATCCTATGCTTGCATTTTTTGATGCTTCCCCTGCGTATCGCTGCAAGGCATCTGCTTGCAGGCACAAAAGGCACATACTCCCCTGTTGCAGCACTGTCTTCTTTTACAGGCGCCTGCTTGGCAAGACGGGATGACTGTGCACTTCCCGCAGGCTTGCTGTCTTTTGAGCTCTGTCCTGCACAGTACAGGTGCCCCGAGCTGTCACCGACACAGCGGGTTACTGCAGAGATATCAAATATCTCGTCAAGAAAGTCGCTGGGCTCGCAGTATTCCAGTCCCTGGCTGTACTGGGAACAAGCCTTGTAATAGCAGAGGTAGAGGCTGTTCATGGCCCTTGTACAGGCAACGTACATCAGCCTGCGCTCTTCTTCCATGATATCCTTGCGGATATCGGCAAAGCGTGACGGGAAGCGTCCGGCCACAAGATCAAGCACAATGACTGTATCCCATTCAAGCCCCTTGGCAGAATGGATGGTAGAGAGGGTAACGACCTCTTCATCGTCTTCCTTCTTGTCCACACTGTCGAGTTGTATTTCGGCCAGGAAGAGGTCCAGTATCTGCATGCCCTTGGCCATGGCATGCAGTTCCTCAAGGCCATGCTTTCTCACAGGATAGTCATCAGGATAAAGCTCCTCAAAATGCGGCTCATAGATATCCATGACCTGGGTCATGGTATCCTGCACAGTCATGGCATCCTGCCTTTTTCTCAGGCTCTCAAGTTGTTTCAGCTCCTCAAAGAAATCAGGATACTTGTCCTGCATCTTGCAGCGGCTTGTGACATTATTCAGGGCGGCAAAGATCTTCTTTGCTGTTTTGATGCCGACCTTGTCGTGCATGCAGGCCAGGCGGGCAAAAGCCAACTCGTTGTCCGGATTGACGATAAAATTGAGATAAGCAAGAAAATCCTTGACGTGGGCTGATTCCTGATAGCGCAAGCCCCCGTACTTACGGAACGGGATGCCAAGGGCTGTCAGTTC
>CAVJEZ010000109.1:0-4981 GCA_963648625.1 Odoribacter splanchnicus | reverse complement strand
TTCACCTTCTGTCTGGTAGGACTGGTGCCCCACCCTGAACAGAACGGCGAACTCGGAAGGCTTTCTGCCCTTGTCCTTAATCTCGGAGGCGATAAAGCGGGCCACAAACTTGCCCTGGTCAAAGTCTGTGCCGCACTTGACTGTATGAACTGCAAGATTCTCCGCCCTGACTGCCTCTAGTTTTTTGGCATAGGATTCATCGGAACAGCTCATAATTTTGTTGGCCACGTCCAGCACGGACTGCACTGAACGGTAATTTTTTTCCAGGGCAATAACCTTTGAGCCCGGAAAAAGATCCGGAAAGTCCAGGATATTCCGTACCGTAGCCCCCCTGAAGCTGTATATAGACTGTGCCTCGTCGCCCACGGCCATCACAGTGCGGCCATTCTGCAAATCCCCTGCCAGAAGGCGGATAAGCCTGGCCTGCACCAGATTGGTATCCTGGTATTCGTCCACCAGAATATGCTGGTACTGCTCCTGCAAAATCCTGCGCACTTCGGCATTATTTTTGAGCAAGTCCTCAAGCTCAAAAAGCAGATCGTCATAGTCAAGCACGCAGGCGTCACGCTTGTTCAAGGCATAGGCTTCCTGCATCTCTTCCAGCTCGCCTATAAAGCCTGTAAGATGCTGGGCCTCTTTTTTGACAACCTCGCCAAGCTCGCTTTCCTTGTTCCTGGCCTTGCTTATATAGCCCATGATGGCCGGGATCTTGGGAAAGCCCTTGACGCCCTTTCCTATGCCCTTCTCGTCCTTGATGTGCTTCAGCATGTCCTGCTGGTCTGTCGCATCCATCACGGTAAAGGCATGTCCCTCAAGCCAGTCAGGCTTGTACTGGCGCAAAAGGCGGTAGGCAAGGGAATGGAACGTTCCCCCTGTGAGGCCACGCAAATCGCCGTTAAGCAGCACCTGCGCCCTGTCCAGCATTTCCTTTGCAGCCTTGCGGGTAAAGGTAAGGAGCAAGATGTTCCAGGGGGCTGCGCCATGCTCTATGAGCCAGGCCAGCCTGTAGACAATTGTCCTCGTCTTACCTGTTCCGGCGCCGGCAATGACAAGCATGGGACCTGCGCCGGCAGAAACGACCCTGTACTGGGATGCGTTGAGAAGCTCCTGATAGGACAGCATGGACAAACCTCTTTTTTCAGACAGGCGGGAATACGGACGGTATCAGACTTTATCAGGCAGTATCGGGCTTTGTATGCTGCGCATCCCCTGCTTCTTTTCCTGCTTTTTTCTCTTCTTCAAGCCCGCGTACAATGGCTCCTATGCTCACGCCAAGGCTCAGCATGGCATGGCCGAACCACCACATGCGCAAAAGCTCATGCCCGAAGACGGCATTTACAAGCCAGGTGAGCCAGGCAATGGCAAAAAGCCCTGCAAGCTGCCAGTACAGTTTGCTCTGGCCGGGCCTGTCTGTGCTTGTGCCCGCAGGCTGCCACTTCTCGGCCATACGGGGGACTATATGCCATGCCTGCCACAAAAGCATACCAAAAAGGAAAGTGTACCCCAGCAGTGCCCCCACAACACCCGTTGAATACAGGATGTCCAGATACATGTTGTGCGGGTGGGAGATGGTAATGACATCGCACTCAGGCACCAGGCCAAGAGCCCTGAAAGCCGTATTGTACATGTCTATGCCGGCACCCAGGACCGGATTCTGTAAAAAGACGGACCAGGCCAGCTGCCAGAGGCTCCAGCGTCCGTCCCTGGCTACATCGCCTGCATTAAATCTGCTGACATCGTGACACTGCAAAAACCAGGAAACAAGGCAGATAAAAAGGCAGATACCTATGACATATAACGAGCTTTTTTTCGATCGCAGGCACACAGCCCAAACTATGGCAGTCACAGTCAGGGCCAGCATGGCCGATCTCACGGCTGATCCAATGAGCGTATAAAATCCCGGGGCCAGGACAAGCACGGTTATAAGAAACGCAGGAGCCACGGACAGTTTTTCTCTTGCTATATACCAGATGCCAAAAGCAGGGACAAAGGTCAGGGCCAGATAGTTACCCACTTCATAGTCATCCATGACGGCAGTCAGCCTGTCATGATGGATGGGATAGCCCATAACCAAGTCGATGCCGTTGAAAGACTGGTATATACCGTCCAGGCCGACCCAGAAGACGGCAACGACTGCTGCCAGCGTCAGTCTTTTCAGGTCTTTCAGGCTGCGCACGCACTCCATGCCTAGAAAAGGTAGCAGAAGGCCTTTGTTGAGCGCTGTCCCTACCTGAAGAAAGGAAGCCCATGGATTCATGGAAAAGACAATGCCTATGACAAGCATTGCCCACAGGCAGATGAACAAGGGCCAGACAGGCAGGCGACTCAATACGGATTTTTTCCAGCTTGAACGGTAGTAGAGGGCAAGGAAGATGACACAGACCAAGGGCATCACTTCCCTGAAGCCATAGCCTATGATGTAAAAAGCCAGATGGAACCAGAAGGTCCAGAAAAGACAGAAATGCCAAAATTCTCCTGGATCTGTTCTCTTCAAATCTCGCATTTTCTGCAAAAAAGAGACAGCACGTCCCTGTCCTTCAGCTGACACTGCTTCTTCCATCCTTGCTTCTAACTCCGCCTGCGCCGCCGCTTACCTTGATCCCATGCCCCTAATAGGCACCCTTGCGGAACAGGACAACCGGAACTGTACGCATCAATATCCAGATATCAAACCAGACAGACCAGTTGGAAACATAGAAGAAGTCATAACTGACCCTGTCTTCATAATTTGTATCATTTCTGCCGGAGATCTGCCACAACCCCGTAATGCCAGGCCTGACACGGATATATTCATTGAAAACTGCGCTGTACTTGCTTTTTTCATCCTCAACAATGGGTCTTGGCCCCACCAGGCTCATGCTGCCTTTCACCACGTCATATAATTGCGGCAGTTCGTCCAGGCTCGTTCTGCGCAGGAAGCGGCCAATTCTGGTCACCCTGGGATCATTTTTCAGCTTGTGATCACGGTCCCACTCTTCCTGCAACTCGGGATTTTCAGCAAGATAGCTTTTGATAATCTCGTCTGCATTACTCACCATGGTGCGGAACTTGTGGACCCTGATTTCCCTGCCGCCCCGTCCTATGCGACGCTGGGCATAAAAAACAGCTCCCTTTGAATCCATGCGTATCAGGACTGCAAGCACGGCAAAAAGCGGCGAGAGCACAATCAGGGCGCAAAGGCTGAGACCTAGATCCATGGCCCTTTTCAAAGCCAGGCGGCGCCAGTCATGCAGGCGTTGTTGCAAAAAAAGCCCGGTTGAATAGTTTACCACATAGGGAACTGTCAGAAAGGAACGAATACGGTCTGCCTTGTCCTGAACAGGCATGATCAGAATGTGGCAGAAATAGCGGTTGATGGTGGCAATAAGCTCGCTGTTGCCCAGGGCATTGTTCTCTGCCAGCATGACCACGCTGCCAGGGTACTGTTTTGCCATAGCGGCCATCTTGGCGCATGTTTCCTCTGTCAGGACATCGGGTACATCCAGGAAGGCAACCGGCCTGAGCCCCACTTCCGGATGGCTGCGCAGATAGTGCCACAGATCCTTTCCCGTGTTTGACCTGTCCATGCAGATCAGGGGCAGTCCCCACCATGGATAATGGCAGAAAAAATGTTCCATGAGCTTTCTGCCAAGGGGAACTGTAAAACAGGCTGTCATCCAGCTGACAAAGATAAAGAAGCGCGAATAGATATGGCCTGTCTGGGCAAGGAAGAAGATTACCGCCACAAAGGAAAACGTTATGGATACATAGGTAAAAATGACACAAAGCCTTTTGTGCGGGGGCTGCATGACCGGCGAGGAATAGAGCCCCAGGCTCAGTGCAACGAGCGGCGACAGAAAGAACGTAATGCCCAGCAACAGTACCAGCTGCGGCTGCAGATAAAATTCGCTGTATATAAAACGCAACCCGTAGGCTATCAGGGAAGCCAGGATAAGAGCGGCAATATCCGACAAAAGATACAGCAACTTATCAGGAGCAACTCCCGATGCAGAAAGAAGCCGAATTATATATGGATGCTTTTGCTTCATTGCTTAGGAAACCCGAATGATGCCGGACCGGATACAGCAGAAAAGGCAGGCACGCATCATAAGGAAATATTAAGGAAGTATGGTACAAAACATCCTGCAGTCTGCGGCAGGAAATCCTTTGCCCTGAAAATATCCGGAAACGAACGAAAAATCAGCCCTGCCAAAATGTCTTTCAGCATAAAAACTGTGCTTTTCTTGCAAAAGCTCAGCCAAAAGGCAAGCCCCCGCCCGGATCTCAGGCAGAGGCTTGAGATTTTTCTGTTTTATGCATTCAGCCGTTCTTCTTGTCTGCATCAGTTGCAGAAGATGCGGCAGAGACAAGAGAGGCGAACCAGGTCCTTGCTGACGGCACAAGGCATAGGATTACTGCGCCTATCTCCATGAACAGCGCCAGGATACGACTGATACAAAAACCAGGAGAAAGTGCTGCCACATGGGAAAAGGTCATGGCATGGATCAGAAGGCTTGAGCCTGCCAGAACAAAAAGCAGGATCCTGCTCCATGAAAAGCAACGGCTGATGAGAAAGCCTGCTGCCGCATCGGCAACGGCGCAAAAGCCCATGTGCATAAGGGCAACATGTTGCAGGGAAAGCTGCATGCTTTTCTCCTCATACCACTGGACCTGCCCGTTCAGAAGCAGGAAGCAGGCCGAAACAAAGGCCGCCCCGTACAGGCAGACTATGCTCATACGCACGGATTCAGGCTTGGGAGCGGGGACTTTTGCCTCTTCCTTTTCAGGAAGAGGACGCTTTTTTACACTCTGTCTGCTCATACAACTGTGCTCCCGGCTGTTTTTGGCAGATTACTTTTTCCTGGCATCTTCTTCCATCTGCTGCATGAGCTTCTGCCCTGCTTCAGAATCCTTGTAAGAAGCAAAGAGGTCGCGCCACTGGTCAAAATCGTAAAAAGTAGCGTCGAGCATGTCCTCTGCGGCCTGGATCCAGGCATTAAAG
>CAVJEZ010000108.1:0-6969 GCA_963648625.1 Odoribacter splanchnicus | reverse complement strand
AGCAGATGCAGGTCAATGGCCTGCGGAGACAGGCGGCTGTCTATCAGCAGCACAAGGGAGCGCAGGGACTGGCAGTCACTCAGGTATTTTTCAAGCAGCCTGGCCCACTTTTCACGCTCGCTCTTGCTGGCCTTTGCATAGCCGTACCCTGGCAGGTCTACCAGGCAGAGTTCCCAGGGAGACACCCTGTAGTAGTTTACCGAGCGCGTCTTCCCGGGAGTGGAGCTTACCTTGGCAAGCTTGCGCCGTCCGGCCAGGGCATTGATAAGGGATGACTTGCCCACGTTTGAACGGCCTGCAAGAGCAAGCTGCGGTATGTCAACAGAGAGCAGCTGGTCTATGGTATAGGCTGTTGTATCCAGTATGAGCTCAGGCTGTACCATGCTAACTCCTTGCAGCTAAAATATCCTGACCAGATGTCAGCCGGCATCTGGTCATATGACATCTGGTCATCACGGCAGCTGAACCGTCTGAAATAATGTTATTTGCATGCGCAGTACTGCGGTGGAAATTGCCTGTCTTCATACGCCTTGTCAATAGTACTGCAAACAGGACGGCAAACAGGACGGCAGTTTGTCCGGCAGGATGAAGCATTCCCATCGCAGTGTTGAGGCACCCGCAGAAAGGCACTGCACTGGCATCCGGCGTTTTTTGCTTTTCCGTCCCGAACATGCTAGAAACCAGCCAGCTAAAAGACTGTATATGATCGTTTTTATGATCGTTTTTCAGGCCGTCTTTTCCATGCCCTTATCACCTTTGCCTGCCATCAGGAGCCAGATGTATGCCTCTCTTTGATTTTGAATGCGAAGACTGCGGTAAAGTCTTTGACGAACTGCTTTTTGAAGAAGATGAAGACGATCTTCCTTTCTGCCCCGCCTGCGGCTCTGCCAGGACAAAGCGGCTTCTCAGCGTGCCAGGGCCGGTCAAAAAGAATCCCTTCCCCTACAAGATAGGGCCTGTCAACCAGGCCTTTGTAGACAATGTGCGCCGCAATGAAGCCAGAATTGCCCGCGGCGAAAAGCCTGCATGCACCTCATGCGCTTCCTGTTCCCATAATGTTGCCAGCCAGGACAGCTAGCCTCCGCCATTAAAAGAAAGCGGTGCGTGCCGGCCCGCCGGCTGCCAGTCCTGCAGGCCGGTCCGGCCATCCTGCTCAGGGACAGGCATTGCAAAACATAAAGCATCAGGCAGGAAGGCGGCAAAAGAAAACAGTACTTCCAGGAGAAACATATGCCCAAGGCCAAAAACAAGCAGCAAGACAGAAAGAAGAGAGACAAAAGACGCCTTTTGCAGCAGCAGGCAGCATCTGCCAGGGCATGGGAGTTGCTTGATCTTTCTGCCTGGTTTGACACAGGCGTGGGCTTTGAACAGCAAGTGGACGAAGCAGTCCCTTTCAATGATGATTCCGGCCAGTTCATTTATCCCGACTGGGTGCCAGGCGAACGATTTTTCAGCTACTGGGCCCACGAGCATCCTGAGGATGAGGCAGAAACAGCTGCTGTCTGCCTTATAAAACAAATTGTGTCCCATGCCAGCACCGATGCCGATGCAGGCAAATCTGATGACAGCAAGGCAAAAGACATAGTTAAAAAGCTTAAAAAACTGGCCGGGGACGGCTGCGTCACTGCATCATCCTATCTTGGATACGCATACCTGAACGGGCTCTATGGACGCCGGGCTCCGAAGAAAGCAGCAGACTATCTCGGGTTTTCAGCTGGGAAAAAAGACCCGGTTGCCTGTTTCTGGACAGCCTTTCTTGGCTCAGACGAAATACTGCCGGCTGCAGCTATAGAGGATGCGCTGGTTGCCAGCCGCGAGGCAGGCTGCCCCCAGGCCATGCTTCTCAAGGCCTTTCAGATCATTAAGGGAGCCGGGGATGTCACAAAGGCCGAACTGGACAATCTGGCATGCTGCATGATTGCTTCTGCCTCCAAAGGCAGCTGGAAATGCCTTGACGCCATGGTGACTCTTCTGGGCGCAGTAGAGGAGGAATTCCAGCTGAGGAAAAAATATGGCTTTGCCGTCCTCAGCCTGCTTGAAAAATTCGCTGCTGCCGATTTTGTACCAGCCGTATCGCGGCTGGCTGATGCCTGTCTAACCGGCGTCCTGGGGCCGAAAAATTTGGAAAAAGGCAAGCATCTGCTGCTCAGAGCCCGTGCACTTGGAGACAAGCTCGCGGGAACAAAGTATGCAGAATGCCTTCTGACAAATGCAAGACTTGACATGTCTGCTGAGGAAAAGGAACAAAATACCAAAGTCATTACAGACATTCTGGAAGAGGAAATCCGCAAAGGGAATGCTTTCCCAGCAGCTGATGAAATGCTGGGAGTAATATTGCTTGCGTCTGACAATGACGAAAGCTTTGCAAGGGGAATTTCACTCCTTGATAACTGCATTGCCCACGGTCATTTTAATGCTGCAAAAACTGCTGCTTTCACTGTTCCTGCAATTAATGGCAAAAAGGAACATCTCAAGGACATCATCAGGCTCTTAAACGCCATGGTGCGCAAAAAGGATTCCGCTGCCATGTTCCTGAGGGCTCACTATTACCTGGAAAGCGAGTTCTCCAAAAGGCAGGACTGGGAGAAAGGTCTCCGGTTAATGCACCAGTCTGCAGAGCAGGATAATGCATTAGCCTGTTTTTTCCTGGCCCAGACGTATGTGTTCGGCCTGTTCGGCTGCGAGCCTGACATGGAAAAGGCTCAGGCGATGGCGGACAAGGGCATGGATCTTGATGACACAAACTGCAGCATTCTCAGCGGCCTGATACTTATTGGCGAATTCTCGGCCCGTGCAAAAAAACTGGCAGATGAAGATATAGATAATGCCTTCGATCGTATATGCAGTGAATTTAGTTCCAGGGATCCTTATCCCTGCATCATATACCACCTCGGAAGAACCCAGGCCAGCAAAGCGCTGGTCAGGGCCGAGCTGGACGACATATTTCAGGAAGGCCGCCTGCCTGAAAACAAGTGGCACTACTATGTGCAGGAGCTTGCCAATCTCTGCCTGGACAGCATGCATGTCTGCAGCCTTGGGTGCGTGTCCTTTATGGCCCATGCCCTGAAAAAAATTGCCAAAACAAAGTATGCAAAGCTGTATGCGGATATTTTTGCAGAAAAACTCAGCCTCGGGAAGAATATCAGCTGCAAGGGGGTTGCCGAGTATCTGCAGAATTTCATCTCCGGAATGCCTGAAAGCTACAAAGCGTTCAGCCCTGGCTATTATCAGTATTGTTGTGATAAGTACAGTAAGGAAGAGACGCAGTATTAGTGCCAAAGAGCATTGTACAAGAATGCCTGATATCTCTTACATCAGAGACTGTTCAGGGAATAATCAGGCAGCTAAAAGGAAGGTAGCTGTATAATGAAGTCAAGCAAGAACAAAAACAAGGACAAGGCCAAAAAGGAACGCAAGCAAAAGCAGCGCCAGGCCTCCCTTTCCGGCAGGGTACTGGAACAAGCCAGAAAAAATGCTGACATTGGCTTATGGGTAAATGCCTATATTCCGGGTAAAGACGGCCAGTACGAAATAAGGGATGAAGAGCAGGGAACAGACGGCAAGCCCGTTATCTATCCTGACGTTTTCCCTGGCGAGCTGACGCTCAGCTGCTGGATCAGGAAATTTCCGGACAATGCCCTGGAAAAAAAGGCGGCAGCCGCTGTTCTTGGCTGCGACATGACAGATCAAAAGGCCGTTCAGGAAACAAGCCGCCTTCTGGCAGACCTGAAAGAACAGGGATCAGTCATTGCAGGCAACACCCTGGGCATCTGGCATATGGACGGCACGCTGGCACAGGACAGGGAGAAGGCTGTCTCCTTCCTGTCCTTTGCAGCAGGAAAAGGGGATCCCATCTCCTGCTACCTCCTCTCCGTCCTGCTGCTTGAAAACGAGGCTGACAAGGAAGAAGGGCTTGTATGGCTTAAAAGAGGCTATGAAAGCCAGTGCCCGTCTGCAGCGGCTTCCCTTGCCCACTATGTCCAGACAAAGGACATTTCCCTTTCTGATGACGAGCTGTGCTCGCTGGGCAAGCTTCTGGCAGTCTATGCGATGGCAGGCAGCTGGAAGTGCCTCAAGGCCTTCCTGGATCTTGTGCAGGACGATGAGCCGCCGCAAAGCATGGAGTACCTCCCGAACGTGCTGGAGAAGCTCAAGGACATGGCCAAAGCGGGATTTGTGCCGGCCATCCTGTATACTGCCCGTCTCCATGAGACCGGCATTTTCTTCAAAAAAAGCGACAAGCTGGCAGCCGGCCTGTACAAAATAGCCTGGGACAACGGCAAGTCTGTCATGGCGGGCATAAAATATGCCAGGATAAAGTTTTCTGAGCTGGGCAGCCTGACCAGAGAGGAAATGGACGTCCAGAAAGAGGCCATTGACATTCTGGAAGCCTGCTGCAGGCAAAAGAACTGTCCGTCAGAGGGCTTTGGCCTGCTTGGATCCAGGCTGTTTCTGTGCGATGACAAAGAGCTGTACGCACACGGGGCAGAACTGCTTGAAAAATGCCTGGACATGGGAGCCCCAAGATATCTGACAGGGGCAGCCTCCATGACTGTCATGTCCCATCTGAGCATGGAGCACAGGCAGGAAGCGCTGCATCTGCTGGACAAGGCAGCCGGCAAAAAAATTCCGGAAGCCATGACGCTGAGAGCTCTTCTGTACCTGCACGGCATTCTCCTGCCAGGCGCCTCCAGGGACACGGAAAAAGGCATAAACATGCTGAAGGAGGCAGCCGGACTGGGAGGCAAGGAAGCCTGCGCAGCCCTGACAGAAATCAGCCTCTTCGGCCTGTATGGCCAGCCTGTTAACATCCGGAAGGCCTGCAACTGGGCCATGGACGGAGTCGGAGAGCATCATGACAGCCGCTGCCTTATCTGGGCCGTGCTTATCGGCTTCAGGGAATTCCCGGACTGGAATGATGACATGAGCTCCTTTGATGAAAAGGGGCTCAGGCAGATGCTTATTTTGTGCATGGGCTTCAGGGACGAAGTCATTTTCATCTTTACGGCACTGAATCTTCTTAATGCCACGGCCAGCCTGAACAGGCTGAAAAAAAACAATGCTTCCTCCAAGGCACCATCCGCTGTCAGGGTACGCTCTTTGGGCCATACCATGGGCAAAGTATGCGTGCGGCTTATGCAGAAATGCTCTATGGGAGCCCTTTCCTATCTTGTCCAGGCCCTTGGAAAGATAGGCAAGACAACGTCTGCCGAACGTTTTTCAACGGCCTTCAGCGAAGAGATCGGATTGCCGCAGGCAGAAAACTGCTCCATGCTGCAAAAAAGAATCCAGGCATATATCAACGGCATGCCAGAAAGCCTTGAGGCATTTATGGACAAGGGCAAAGGCATGGAACACGGACTCACTCCGCTGCCGGATTTTGAGCAGGATGTATACGATGTTCTTTCTGAACTGCGCTTTCTCAGAAACTGAGGCCATAGAAATGCCAATGTGCCTTGTTTAGGCCCCCAGCCTGCGGTGCTGTCTACCCTGGGACTGCAAATAATTTAGTTCTACAACCGCAGTGTTATGGAGAACTTATGAACAGCATTAATGAACTAGAGGAACTGACAGCTGAAGGACGCCCTTCAGGCATTGAAGCAGAGGAGACTGAAACCATACACGAACAGTTTAATCCTAAGGATGTTTTTATAAGTACAAGAAAAGTTCCTATGGATACTCTTATTCGCAGGATACGCAAAGGAGCAATCAATCTTGCACCTGCTTTTCAAAGGAATTCTGTTTGGGGTATAAAGCAAAAAAGTCGTCTGATAGAGTCTATCATGCTGAATATTACATTGCCAATGTTTTATGTTGCAGGAGACAGGCTAGAAAGATGGGATGTTGTTGTCGGTTTGCAGCGTTTAACAACAATTTGTGAATTTTTGTTTGGAAGTTCACAATACGAAGAAATTGCAAAAATCAAGGACTTTGATTACAGCCACGGTTTTAAACTGCAAGGCCTTGAATTCTGGGGAGACAAATACAATGAATATACCTTCAATGAGCTACCGGAGGTTATGCGGACAAGGATTTTAGAAACAGAGTTTACATTCACCGTAATAGAAGCTGGCACTCCTGAGGTAGTAAGAAGAAATATCTTTAAAAGGCTCAATACAGGAGGAATGCCCCTCACTCCGCAAGAAATCCGCCATGCATTGTATCATGGCAAGTCAACAATACTTTTGGAAAAACTTTCAAAAGATGAAGATTTCATAACAGCAGTATCATCATCTGTAGATGACAGCAGAATGGGTGCACGAGAAATAATATTGCGCATGCTGTCATTTATTTTGCGTTCATACAAAGAATATTATAGCAATGATATGGATTCATTTATATGTGACACGATGATTGCCATCAACAAATCACCAGAAAATTTTCAAATTTCTGGAACAAAAAACATCCATATTAAAGATATTGATCACATTTGTTCACTGTTTAAAACAGGAATGCAACGTGCCTATAAATTATTTGGCGAATATGCTTTCAGAAAGTCTGTACCTGGACAAAGAAAAGCTCCAATTAACAAATCACTTTTTGAAGTATGGGGCACAATATTAGCAGAAATGGACTCTCTGACTTTTGAAAAAATTATAGCTGACAAAAATAATTTTATAGAAAACTACAAATCATACATTTCCGATCCTAAAATTGAATCTGCCATATCAAGAAACAGCTGGGAAAAAGATTCTGTCGATCTTCGTTTCGGGCGGGCATACGAAATAGTCAAGAGGTACAGAAGCAACTGACAGGAGACAAACGGCCCCTCAAACAAAACTGTAGCCTTTTAAAACTGTAACCTTTTCTGTTACCCTGCCCTGCAATTTCACAGCTAATACAATCCGATACGCATGGCAAAAAGCGCTATATACTCATGCAATGCTGCCACAGAATCCTCAAGGTTGGAGGCTGTCGGAGTAATATCACGCCACAGGGACGGTTCCCATGCCCCAGGCCTGCGGTAAT
>CAVJEZ010000107.1:2631-6975 GCA_963648625.1 Odoribacter splanchnicus | reverse complement strand
TGTGCATGCTGCTTTGCGGCTGCGGCCTTCTTTTTGACAAAAGCCATCAGGAACAAAAACAGGAAGAAGCCCTGCAAAAGGAGATGCTGCCTGAAAATCCCCTGCCCTACACTGCCAGCTTTATTGTTGAAGCCGATGACGGCACAACAGCCAGGGATGAAACAAAAAGCACAGAACCCGGGAAAAAACAGGGACAGCCTGCAAATCAGGCTGCTGCGGATGATGCCTCTGCCACAGGGCAGTACGATGCAGAAAACAAAGGCAGTGCCGGCGAATCCCCGGCTGCAGAGCCCGGTGACAAGGCCGGAAAAAACGGCAGCAGAACAGAGTCTGCAGGATCTGTCCGTGATCTTGTCCGGAAGCTTGTCCGGAGAATGCACGACACAAGCCAGCTGGTCCGCCTGAAGGACAACCTGCCCGACGGGGAACTCGGCCTTGAGCTTCGCGCTTCAAAAGACGTGGAGACAGCTCTCAGAATCATGGCCTCTGAAGGCTTTTTTGACGGCAGGGCAGACATGCGCATTGAAGGAGCAGACAGCGGGCACGCCAGGGTTGTTATTACCATGCGCCCCGGCATACGCTACCATGTCGGCGATATCTCAGTCTCCTATCTTAACCTTAAGCCTGTTCCGGGGCAGGACAGCGGCAAAGCAGCAGAACTTTTCCCGGAGACGTCACTGCCGGGAATCGCAAATGGCAGTGCAGCCACGGCAGAAGCCATACTCGGAAGCGTGGACAAAATACCTGACACGCTGCACCACAACGGCTACCCCGATGCAAAGGTCAGCTCAACGTATTTCTACCTCGACAGGGAAAAGCATACGCTTAACGCCATAATTGACGTGGAACCTGGCGAGCCGGCCCTCATGGGACGCCCGGTTTTTGCCGGCAACACCACCGTTGAAAGCGACTATCTGGAAAAACTCGTCTGCTGGGAGCCGGACAAGACGATCTGGAACGAAGACGATGTTGACGACTATGTCTCGCGTCTCAGGGCAACAGGCCTGTTCCAGAAGGTGACTGTTTCCAGGGCAGACGGACGGGACACAAAGACAAATCCGTCCAGCCAGGATCTGGACATACAGCTTGAGGAAGCAAAGCACAGAAGCATCAGCCTGGACGCAGGCTACGGCACTGACACCGGCTTCGGCGTCAACGCAGTCTGGGAACACAGAAACCTCTTCGGACGAGCCGAAAAGCTGAACCTCAAGGTGCCCTATTCGGCTACCGAGCGCGGCCTCAAGGCCGACTTTACCAAGCCGTTCTTCTACTCTGAAAAAAACATCCTGCATCTGTGGGGAGAGACGCTGTTTGAAACAACGGATGCCTATGAACGCCAGGGCGTCAGGCTCAACGCCTCGCTCAAGCGCAGCTGGAACAGATATCTGTCCACGGAAACCGGCCCCTTTGCTGATGCCGGCTATCTGAAAAACAACAGGAAATCCAGCCAGGACTACAGCGTCTGGGGCATATCCTTAAAAGGAACCCTCGACACAAGGGACAATGAACTGAATCCCACAAGCGGCACTGTCGCCGAGCTGAGCATACAGCCCATGAGCGGCCGCTACGGCAGCGACTTTACTGCAGTGGGCACAGAAATGCTTGTCTCAGGCTACTGGGCTCCCTTCACGAACAAGGACGGCACAAAGAGTGACAGCCTGGTTCTGGCAGCCCGCATAGGGCTTGGCGCCATAACAGGGGCATCCCTGAATACGCTGCCTTCCTCCTACCGGTACTATCTTGGCGGCGTCAATACGGTCCGCGGCTACGGCTACCAGCAGATAGGCCCCATGGATGCCAGCGGCGATCCCACAGGCGGCCTGTCCTACCAGAGGGTCAATCTGGAAAGCCGCTTCAAGGTAACGGACAGCCTTGGCTTTGTGGCTTTTCTTGACGCAGGCAGGCTCTACACGGAGAACTTTCCGCAGTTTGACACAGACATGGACCTGGGCGCCGGTGCAGGCATACGCTACTTTACGCCCATTGGCCCCCTCCGTCTTGATGTCGGCGTTCCACTCAAAAACGTCGATCCCCCGGTTCAGATCTATCTCAGCATAGGGCAGGCATTCTGATGGAACAGGCAAAAGAGAACAAGGATTGCCCCACCATGGATGGCGGGACAAAAAAAGATGCCGGCCGGAAGAAAGCCGGACCGTCTCGCAAGTACCGCACTGTCCTTCGCAGATGCCTTGTTTTTGTCCTCTGCACAGTGCTCTGCATCCTGCTTGTCATCGGGGCGTGCCTTGCATTCTTACAGACACAGTCCGGCCAGGGATATCTTAAAAACAGGCTTAATGCACTCCTGGAGCCTTCCGGCATTGTCATTACCGGACTTGCAGGCTCCCTTCCCTTCTCAGCCAGTGTATCCCTTAAGATGCAGGACAGCGGAGGAATATGGCTTGAGCTTGGCAACTGCTCCCTTGACCTGGACCTCGGAAACATCGGCACTGCACTGGGAGTGTCTCTCACAGCACAATCCGGACATCTGTACCGCATGCCTGAAACTGAAGGCAATGAAGAACCCGGCGCCAGTGCTGCCGAAGCCGGTACGGATACTGACATACAAAAGAGCATCAGCGCCTTTGCCTCTGCCACAGAAGGCATTCCTGACTGGATTCCGGGCCTGCAGCTGAAAAAGCTGGCAGTATCATCCTTTATAGTAGATAGGGCTGCTTTTGACAGTTCCTGGAATACGCAGGAGGAAAGTGAAACTGCACCGGATGAAGCCTGCGCACTAAGATTTGAGCTGAATGGCAGGGCAGATATCCTGCCGCACAGCCCTGCACACTGGCAGGATCCTGAAATATCCGCAGACATCGGCCTGGACATCCTGCCTGTCATGGCAATGCAGCCAGATCCGCAGGCCGGTTCTCCTGATGAGGCCGGCGGAAATCCGGACAAGGCATATC
Source organism: Odoribacter splanchnicus (assembly GCA_963648625.1). Taxonomy (GTDB): domain Bacteria; phylum Desulfobacterota; class Desulfovibrionia; order Desulfovibrionales; family Desulfovibrionaceae; genus Desulfovibrio. The sequence continues at coordinate 4,066 of CAVJEZ010000107.1, read as the reverse complement.
CTGTCTGCCAGGTCCTGCCTGACATCCGCTTTGACAGGCTTTCCCTCAGGCTTGACCTTAAAGGGTCCTTGCAGGATCCGCAGCTTGACCTTGAAACCGGCACGGGAACACTCTCAAATGCCGGCATCATGTTGCAAAATCCGCGCATTTTTGCCTCAGTGCCAAAGGACTGGCTGCCGGCACTGCTGCAGTCCAGGCCGGCCCCGCTTGCTTTGGGATCCTCTGCCCTTTTGCAGGACAAGCCTCTCTTCTGCACTTTAAATGTACAGACTGTCCTCGCAGGAAAAACGCCTCAGTTCACTGTTATCCCTGAGGCTTCCGGCCCGGGATTTGCCCTTGCCGGCAATATGGCATTTGCACTTGCACCCTCTCTCTTTGAAGCCGGCAGCGGTGAGCCTGTCATGCCGGCAATTGCATCAAGGAACGAGGCATTGGATGAAGCAGGCGGAGACACAGGGAGCAGGCTCAGTTCTGTTCCTCTGTCCTTCATGGAAGGCTCCCTTAAGCTCGGCATCTCTGACTTCAGCCTGCTCAGCCTGCTAAAACCTGACATGAAGGGTGCAGGAAGCCTTGACCTGGGAATAAGCGTCACGCACGACGACAAGGCGGTGCACGAGATATCAGCGTCCCTGCAGGCAAAAGACCTGGCTTTTTCTGCCAGCGGCACTGATACTGCCGGCATTAAGGAACTTGCCCTGAATACAAGCCTGCGCAACCTGGATTTTGCGTCGGGAATTGACATAACCCAAATCCTGGCATCCCTTTCAATAAAGGCGAAAAAACTGCATGCAGCCGGCCTTGCCCCTGTCAGCCTGGATTTAGGCACAGACTGTTCCTATGAAAAGAGCTCCCTTCGTCTGAAAGCAGACGGCGGAATCACAGGACAGATTGCACTGGATGCCTCGGCAAAAGAGAAGACAGTATCGCTGAACACCCTGAAAGTCAGGGTTCCTGCCCGCAATTGCGGCCTGCAGCTGCAAAAACCGGCTGTCATACGCTTTGCTGACAAGGGCATTCTGCCGGTCACTGTACCCATGTGCTCCTTCCGGCTTGAGCCTTCCGGGCAGATACAGGCAGCCTTTGCGTATGATCCCCAAAAGATTCAGGGAACCCTGAATATAGAAAAGCTGGATACGGGTGTCTGGCAAAAGGTTGTCCCGTCCCTGCCCAAAGCAGTCATCAATGCAAAGGCGTCCCTTTCCGGAGACCTGAACAATCCGTCCGGATCCCTTGTCCTCACCATCAAAGACCTGGCCATCCCCGCACAAAAAGGCCTGGCAGTCTCGTCTTCTCTCAATACAAAAATAGCAAGCTCGGCTGAAGGCTGCCGCATACAGAATTCCCTTAAGCTTGACGACGCAACAAAAAGGGCTCTGGGCATAAGCCGTTTCAGCTGCGAGTCCTCGCTGCTGATACCGCGTGCAGGAGAAAATCT
>CAVJEZ010000107.1:0-2369 GCA_963648625.1 Odoribacter splanchnicus | reverse complement strand
CCGGAATCTGCAAAAGTGGATCTTGACCTCAGCATGAATGACGGCCGCAGGGAAAAAGGTCTTGTCACTGTACAGGGAACCATACACCCGTATACGATGTCCATTCCCGGCATCACGGCAGCTGTCAGGGACTTTTCACCCTTAAGGCGACGCGACATCAGGGCAGAGCTTTCCGGCAGCATCAATGTCAGCGGCAAGCTGGCCGCTCCATCCGTCACAGGACATGTTTCCGTCAGCAAGGGCTGCATTCTTATTGAGGAACTGACCCTGCCTGCAAGCTCGGTCACAACCCTTGACCTTGTTGAAGGTCCCAAAGAGAATGTCCTCAGGCTCAGAGCAGAGAAAAACAGGCAGGCTGCAAAAAAGGAAATCAGCCTGCCAGGCAGCCTCAGCCTGGACATTGACGCCGGCAGGATCTTTGTCGAGGGCTACGGGCTTGATACGGAATGGAAGGCAAACCTCAGGGCATCAGGACCGCTTGATGCTGTCAGCCTTACAGGCGACGTACAGGCAGTACGAGGCAAGCTGAGCCTGCTTAACCGGACCTTTACCATGGACGAGGGCAGGGTGAGCTTTGCCGGTGGAACAGAGCCGTTTCTCAACCTCAAAATGACCACCTCTGCCAATGCAGTAGATGCCTCGGTAGTCCTTCAGGGATCGCTTGCCAGAATCAGCAAGCTCAAGCCACGCTTTGAATCCACGCCTTCCATGCCCGAGGACGACATCCTGGCCTATCTTCTCTTTGGCAAGCCGGCCAGCGAGCTCAGCCAGTTCGAGATGCTGCAGCTGGCCCAGAATGTGGCTGTCCTGGCTGCCTTCGGAACAGGATCCGGCACCCGCAGCGCCATTAAAAACGTGACCGGACTCGATGTCGTGAATATCAGCCAGGACAAGGACGGCAATGCTTCCTTTGAAATGGGCAAGTATCTCTTTGACAATGTCTATGCAGGCGTGCAAAAAAACACCGGCTCAGGTTCCGAAACGTCGGCCATTGTACGCTGGGAGCTGAACAAAAATTCCAACGCCGAAATCACAACAGGCGGATCGGACACCAACATTGGCGTGAAGTGGAAAATGGACTACTGATACTGCGGTCCCATTTTCTTCCATCCGTTCATTCGTACCAGAAGACATACTTATGCAAAATCTGCTTGAATTTACCCTTCCGGAACTGACGCAGTGGCTTTCTGACCTTGGCCATCCCAAATTCCGCGCCGTACAGCTGTGGCAATGGATATGGCAGCATATGGCCAGAAGCTTTGACGACATGACATCCCTTTCCAAGGCACTGCGCGGACAGCTTGCCGAAACAGCCGAAATACGCTGGCCTGAAGTGGACCGCGTCCAGACAAGCACGGACGGCACTACCAAATTCCTGCTGCGGCTGGCAGACGGTGAACGTGTCGAGACTGTCCTTATTCCGGCCACTAGCAGGGAAGGCAATGTGCGCTGGACGCAGTGCCTGTCCAGCCAGGTGGGTTGCGCCATGGGCTGTACCTTCTGTTCTACGGGCACCATGGGCTTCACCCGCAACATGACCATGGGGGAAATTCTGGGACAGATACTGGTAGCCAGGGACTACCTGCATGATACGCGCCCGCAATGGCCGGTCCTGCGCAATCTTGTCTTTATGGGCATGGGCGAGCCTTTGCTCAATTTTACAAACGTGCACAGGGCCCTGCTTGCCCTCAATGAAAACGGCGGCCTAAATTTCTCGCCCAGGCGCATCACGGTCTCCACCTGCGGCATACGCAAAGGCCTTGCCGAACTTGGGGAGAGTGGGCTGGCCTTCCTGGCCATTTCCCTCCATGCGCCGACACAGGAACTCAGGGAAAAGCTTATGCCAGGAGCAGCCAAATGGCCCCTGCCGGATCTTCTGGATACGCTGAACAGCTATCCCTTAAAAACCAGAGAGCGCGTCACGTTCGAGTATCTCATGCTGGGCGGCATAAATGACGGCCCTGAGCAGGCAAGGCAGCTTATCAAGGTTGTCCGCACTGTCCGCAAAAGCAAGATTAACCTCATCATTTACAATGAGACACCGGATTCGCCCTACCATGAGCCCAGCCGGGAAAGGGTGCTGGCTTTTGAGAAAATCCTCTGGGATGCCGGCATCACCGCTGTCATACGCAAAAGCAAGGGGCGTGACATAGATGCTGCCTGCGGACAGCTCAAGGTCAGCACGCTTGCTGAAGAGAGCAGGGCTGAACAGTAAGCATTGTTTCTGAATCAGGGGAAAGGAAAAGGCGGAAGCATATGCTTCCGCCTTTGGTTTTATTTGCTCTTGTCAAAAATGGACGGCGGACGCCAGAACCAGAAAAGCACAAGCAGGGGAATCAGGCCTGCCAGTTCGGCAACCTCGCGCCAGA
>CAVJEZ010000106.1:0-7108 GCA_963648625.1 Odoribacter splanchnicus | reverse complement strand
ACCTCCTGTTCCTGAAGTGGACTGGAATATGCCTGATAAACCAGCCTGGATACCGGTGACAGAATGAACAGAGCTCTTGTGAGCACGTCACCTGCCTTTACTTGTAAAGATATGTTTTCCAATATCTAAAGTAAAGGCAGGGGAGTATTTTTGTCTCTGCTTTGTTGTGTATTTTCAGGAACTTGCTTAGGCAAAAGCGGCTTCTGGATTCTTCCCTGGTGCAGAATCCATGCCCTGAGCCCATGCTTCCGGATTACGATCCGGATCCGGGCACGGCATCGGGATGGCCGTTTTGCTGCGAGGCCCACCAGTGCAGGCCAAGGCACAGTGTGGCTGCCGTCTCGCAGCGCAAAATGCGCTGCCCAAAGCTCACGGCGCTGTAGCCGGCCTTAAGCAGGGCATCAAGCTCCCTTTCAGAAAAGCCGCCTTCCGGCCCTATGCAGTAGATGGTGCGCCCGTCCTGCCCCAGATCCTTTTCCGTGAGCATGGCCACGCCGTCCTGCTTTTCCCAGGGCAGTATATGGTGCTCAAAGTCCTTTGCAGCCTCAGTTACGGCCGTGATGCCTTCCGGAAAGGCGCGCACCTTTGTAAGCCAGGGATTGCGGCACTGCTTTATCCCTGCAATCATCTTGCCCTGCCAGTTTTCGCGCACGGAGTCAGGAAGCTTTCCCTGGCTGTAGTCTCCCTGCCAGAGCCACACCTCGCTGGCGCCCAGCTCGACTGCCTTTTCCAGGAAGAAGCCGCGCCGCACGGCCTTGCTGAAGGCAAGTGCTATGACCGGCAAGGAGCGCGGGCGCTCAAAATGGTGCATTTCTGTGACTGCAAGATCGGCAGCATGCCTGTCTGCCTTTTCGATAACGGCATCGGCCACTCTGCCCTGGCCGTCCAGCACATGCACGCTGTCGCCTTTTTTCAGGCGCAAGACCCCTGCCAGGTGGCTGCATTCCTGCCCGCGCAGGATGATATGTTCCCCGAAGTCCTCAGGTGCGGCATAAAAATAGTGTTCGCTCATAAAGCTTTTGCCCCGGATTGTGTCGTACTGTTGTTGCTGTTGTACAAAAGATGTACAGCCATGCCTTATGCCGTCTCAGTCCTTGCGGACTCCTGCTGGCGGGACTGGGCCTGCCCGGCACGCTGGTCCTGAAGGACTGAAGATGGCTTGAAGCCCGTGCGGTTGCGCAGGACCTTGCGGAAGTCGTCCGTGGCCGCAACCAGCGCACCGTAGCCCTTGCGCACTTCTACGGCAATTTTGGACTTGTTTTCAGGATGGCGCACATAGCGGTTGATGAGATAGCGGTTGGAAGTGATATGCTCAAGGCAGGCTATGACGTTTTCCACTATCTGCGGGAAGAAGTTGACCACTTCGTATTTCAGGTCCTGCGTCACTTCCAGGGCCAGCTGCACCATGCGCCTGTAGCTTATGGGCTCGCCCCTGTAGCGGCGGTTGCGCACTTCCTCAAGCACGCGGACGCGCCTGGCCTGCTGTATGTAGCCAAGCTTTGAGCAGACCTCCAGGTGCAGCTCCCTTAAGGAAGAAAAGATGTCGTCCTTCTCAGGCGAGAACAGGTAGCCTGTCAGGACCTTGTACACTTTCTGGAAGAAGTCGTCCGAGTAGTCTATCATGCGGCGCTGGTTTTTGGAGAGCCAGTAATAGAGCACCTTAAGGCGGTTTTCATCGCTTTCGGTGGAGGTGATGATGTCGTTGCGCTTGTAGATGACCTGCCCGGTGTACTCGCCGCGCACTATGTCGTTGAGGCGCAGGTACATGTTGGTGGTGTCGCGGATGATGTTCACGCCCTTGAGCAGCTCGCCTGTCAGGGGATGGATAAGCTCCTGTCCTGCCACTGAGAGGGCGCGGTCCTGGCGGATGTTGCCGGGATCGTATTTGTGCTGGACGTAGGTTATGCGCAGGATGACGACGCGGTTCTTTTTGTCCAGGAAGAAGCCCTCGCGGTCTATGGCCTCTATGGCTTCCTGCTGGTCCTTTTCCACTGCGACCAGGGCCACCTTTTCAATGCGCGGAAAGCTGTGCGTGGCTGCATCGCCCGTATAGGTGGTGATGGTCCTGTCAGTCTGGCCCAAGACCCTGAGCAGAAAGTTCTGGTGGCTGTTGTTGAGCCTGCGCGCAAACATGGCGGCAGAGGTGCGCCTTTCGCTCACAATGGGGAAGCCGTACTGCTCCATCAGGAACTGGTAGACGAAGGGGCGGTTCTTTGCATAGAGCTCGTTGTTGTTGCGGGCAAACTTGCCGATGGAGAGGCCGAAGCGCTTGAGAACCGAGTCCAGATCATTGACAAAGGCGCCGAAAATGCCGGCAAGGCAGAACTCGCCGGCATTGTTGCGTGCTATGACATGCGCCCTGTCCATGGTGACAAGGTAGGCCATGAGCTCTGCATAGTTTGTGATGGCGGTCAGGTTTGTCTTTGCAAAGCGCTGCCTGAAATCGTCCTTGTCCGTATAGGGCAGGCGCGAAAGAAAGGTCTGCATGTTCTGCACAAGCGCCTGCCTGTCCTGGACAGCGTTTTTCTTGCCTGCCTGTGTCAGGAGCATGTCGTACTGGAAGGGCTCCTTGAAGGCATTGAGCTGCCTGTCAAAAACAACCATGGAAAAGCCGGGCAGCTTTTTGTGCTCGAACATGGTGTTTTCAAAGGACGGCAGAAGCTCGCGCGCCTCCACGACAGGATAGGGGGCGCTTTCCTGGTAGGGGCGCACAAGGCAGAAGCGGATGTGCACGGCGTCCAGGTAGTTTTTCAGGGCAGCCATGGAGGTGAGATCGCTGAAGCCTTCAGCGACCCCCACGCCGTCTTCCTTCCACGGCATCCCGTTCTGGGACAAGATTTTCTGCCACCTGATCAAAACAACCACCAATGCGCCGGCAAGAGCGCTGCCATCCCTGTCTGCTGTGCCCCTTGTCTTTTCTGGCTGTGCGTGACATGGGGAAAAGCCGCAGAGGGGAGCAGTGCTCAAAAAAAAAGCGATCACAGCCTGTCCTTTTAATTAAGGTTATAGTGCAAAAAAGCAAGATGCAGAGGAAAAAGAACTTGTCCTGTGCCTCCCGTCCTGTGTCCTCTGCCGCTGGGCCGTCCGTCTTTCTGCCCTCAGGGCTTGCGGAAAAGAAAAAAGCATGAGGGGCTTAAGCCCCTGTCTTCTCTTCCCTGTGCGGCGCCATGTATGCCGGGCACAAGGGGGCTTCATCCTCTTGTCTTTTGATTTTTCGTCCTTTTTTGAGCACGGCACAGATGCAGGAGGCTTTCTTAAGGCTTTTGGCGCAGGAGATGTTTCAGGGGATGAGGAAGCATTTTTGTCCATACGTACAATACTTTGTACCTCTCTTTTGTTGTCTTTTTGTCCATTCTTAGTATACTGCTAATCATTGACAGACTGTAACAGCCTGTATCTGTTGCCTGCCGGAAGAAATTTTCGTCAAAAAAATATTTTTGCAGAATGCACCCGGCAGGAAATGTCAGGGGCAGGACGGCATTTTTTGCTGTCCCGGAAATGGACCACTATATCAAGAGAATACCGTATGAATGCACGCATAGCCACAATGGAACAGCAGATGCTGGCCCTGATATCCAGTGTCTTTGACGCTTATACGGTAGTCCTCTTCCTGCCAGACAGGCAAAGGGATGCCGAAGAGTCCGGGTGCCGCCTTGCCGGCTATTTCAGCCTCGGTGACAGCGTCAGGCCGGATACCGTAGTCATGCCCGGCCAGGATCTTGTCGGCTGGATTCTGGCCAACAGGCAGCCGCTGGAAGTTTCCTCGCTGCAGGAACATGGCAAGCTTATCTACTATGGCGATGCCGGGGAGACCGGAATCAAGGCCTTTATGGGCTGCCCTGTCCCCGGCGGGGGCGTGCTGTGCGTGGACACCAAGCGCCAGTATGAATTTTCGGATCGCGATCAAAAGAACCTGCAGATGTTTGCGGCCATATTGAGCGGCATCTACACCATAGACAGTCAGGAATCTAAGCTGGGCGACATTCCCAGGTATTTTGCCAGGCTTGAGACCCTGGACGAGCTGCGCATGCACTACAAGACATGGGACAGCTATATCACCACTTTCCTGCGCATTGTGGCAGATGCAGCCAGATTTGACTATGCGGCCTTTGTGTCGGTGGAAGTGCCGGACGAGTCCTACAGCATCAGTGCCGAGAACAGGCCCGTGCTTGTGAGCGGCAAGGAGCCTTTTTACCAGTCCATCAATGCAGGGCTGGCAGGCTGGGTTCTGCGCAACGGGCAGTCCGTGGTGCAGACCGGCGAGGAAGGGCGTGTTCCTGCCCTCTTCGGGCTGAGCTCGAACCTGCCGGAATTTGCAGCCGTTGCCGTCTTCCCTGTTGTCGTTAACAAGACAGTCAGGGCCTGCCTGTGCTTTGGCCATCCCGAAGCCCATCCTGTCAATCCTTCCATGAGGACCTTTTTCAGGGAGGCTGTCGGCCTGCTTACCGTGCACACGGAAAACCTGTATCTGCGAATGCGGCTGAGAAAGAGCATGGACATGGCTCAGATATATACCCGCGGCCCGCGTATGCACTCCCCAAGTTATGTTTCTGCTTCATCCGCCACTGAGGACAAAGAATAGTACGCCATGTCTTTGATTAGCTATATACAGAATCTTTTTTCCCTGCCCATCGCCATGGATCTGGGCACCGCCAATACCCTCCTGTATACAAAGGCGGGCGGGATCATCGTCAACGAGCCGTCGGTTGTGGATCTTGATGTCCAGACCGGCGAGGTTTTGTCCATAGGGGCAAAGGCGAAGACGTCCCGCGGGCGCACCCCCGGCAGGGTGCGCAACGTCAGGCCCATGCGCGACGGCGTCATAGCCGATTTTGACGTGACGACCAGGATGATTGTGTATTTTATCCATCAGGCCATGCGCGGCTCCTGGTTCCGCAAGCCCAGCATGGTGATTTCCATCCCGACCGGCGTCACCCAGGTGGAAAAAAGGGCTGTTATTAATGCCGCCCTGACAGCAGGCGCCACCAAGGTTGTCCTGGTGGAGGAGCCCATGGCCTCGGCCATAGGCGTAGGGCTTCCCATAGCCGATCCTGTCGGCTCCATGGTCGTGGACATCGGCGGCGGCACGACGGAAGTGGCCGTCATTACCCTGTCTGCAGTGGCTGTCTGCAATACGGTCCGCGTGGCCGGCGATGCCATGAACGAGGCCATCATGGCGGCACTGCGCTCGGAATACCGCCTTGAAGTGGGAGAAAACACGGCAGAGATGGTCAAGATTGCCATCGGCAGCGCCGTTCCCGTGGACGGCCTTGAGCCCATGTTTGTGTCAGGCAAGGATCTTGCCGGCGGATGCCCCACAAAGGTGGAAGTCAGCCCTGACTTTGTGCGCGAGGCCCTCAAGGGCCCAGTGGAGGCCATAGGCGAGGCAGTCATGCGCACCATGGAGCAGGTGGCTCCTACCCTGGCAGCCGACATTTATGATTCGGGCATAACCATGGCCGGCGGCGGATCGCTTCTGCGCGGCATGGACAAGTATATTTCAGAAATTACGCACCTGCCTGTCCATCTGGACGCTGATCCGCTGACAGCCGTGCTGCGCGGGACTGCCAGCGTCATGATGAACATGGCTGACTATCCTGATGTGTTTATCAACTAAAACAGCTGCTGAAATGCCTGAAGGCAGGATTGTCCCGGCAGGCATGCAGATACGCTGCATGACTCCGGCTGACGCAGGCAGCGTGGCCGGTCTTGAGGCCTTGTGCTTTCCCTGCGGCTGGGACGAAGCCCAGTACAGGGAAGCCCTGCGGGGCGGCACCGTGTTCGGTGCCGTGTGTCTGGATGCAGGCGGGGAAATCACCGGATACTGTGCCGCATCAGGCGTGCTTGACGAGATGGAAATCCTCAATGTGGCAGTGAGGGAGGACAGGCGCAGGATGGGCGCTGCATCCCTGCTGCTTTGCGCTGTCTTGCAAGAGGCCTGTGAAAGGAATATACTGCTTTGTCATTTGGAGGTGCGCAAAGGCAATGTGCCTGCCCGCACCCTCTATGAGCATGCCGGGTTCATTCAGGCGGGCCTGCGCAAAAAATACTATGCCGACAACGGCGAAGATGCCCTGATTATGACCCTTGATCTGCGGAACTGGCAGAGGGCCCGGAATAGTCATTCCGGCCTTGCGCCAAATCCATTGCAGGAGACGCTATGAAGACAATCATCGCTGCCAACTGGAAAATGAACAAGACACGCGCCCAGGCCGGGGACATGACCAGGGAAGTCGTTGCCTCTTTGAAGGAACATCCAACGGACCGCACAGTCATCATCTTTCCGCCGGCCACGGCGCTTGACTGCGTCTCAAAGGATGCCGGCAATGTCCTTGAGACCGGCATACAGAACATCTATCCTGCCGAAAACGGAGCCTTTACCGGCGAGATTGCCCCCTGCATGGTGCATGATGCCGGCGGATCCTGGGTGCTGGTCGGCCATTCCGAGCGCCGCCACATCTTCAACGAGCCCGACGACCTTATTACGCAGAAGGTCAACTTTACCCTGGCTCACGATCTCAAGATGATGCTGTGCGTGGGCGAAACGCTGGAAGAGCGTGACGCAGGCCAGCTGCGCCAGGTCCTGTCCCGCCAGATTACCAGCGGCCTTTCCGGACAGGGCAACAGTGCTGTTCCCTCCATTGCCGTCGCCTACGAGCCTGTCTGGGCCATCGGCACGGGCAGGACGGCCGGTCCTGCTGAAATCACCGAGGCACACGCCATTATCCGCGAGATTCTGCGCATCCTCTTCAACAAGGATGCGGACGAAGTGCCTGTTTTGTACGGCGGTTCCGTGAAGCCTGGCAATGCCCATGAGATTTTGTCTCTTGACAATGTCAATGGTCTTCTGATAGGAGGCGCTTCTTTGGAAGCCCAAAGTTTTCTTGCTATTGTGCGGGCCTAGGGCCCGGTAACCTGGTGGAGTATTCTGTGGAGTCCCTGATTCTTATTCTGCACATCATTGTCTGTGTTCTGCTTGTCATACTTGTCCTGCTGCAGTCGGGCAAGGAAGGCATGGGCGTTATTTTCGGCGGCGGCAACAGCTCCGTATTCGGCAGTGCCGGCGCAGGATCCCTGCTGGCCAAGCTGACAGCCTTTGTGGCAGTCA
>CAVJEZ010000105.1:0-7118 GCA_963648625.1 Odoribacter splanchnicus | reverse complement strand
GCCGGACTGCCGCTTACGTTGCTGTTGAGATTGCAGGTAGAAAAGTGCACAATAAGAGCCATCAGTACTCAGGAAGACAGGACATGCCTTGTGCTGCGCGAGAGTATGAGCTTTGGCGCATTGCCGTGATTTTGTCCGGCCAGGGCTAAGGCATGTCAGACAATACCTCGTTGTGCGGGGGACTCCATATGATTCGTATACAGGAAATTCTCGATAAGGTTGTTGCCACCAACAAGAACGCCAATCTGGAACTGATCCAGAAGGCCTATGTCTTTGCGGCCACAGCCCATGCAGGGCAGGTGCGCCTGTCAGGCGAGCCCTATCTTTCCCATCCCCTGGCTGTCGCCGACACGCTGGCAGGCATGGGCTTTGACGAGCCCACCATAGCAGCCGGCCTTTTGCACGACACTGTTGAGGACACCTCTGTCACCATCGACGACATTGCCGAAAACTTTGGCGACGAGTGTGCCGACATCGTGGACGGCGTGACCAAGATCAGCCGCATCCCCTTTGACAACAAGGAAGAGGCCCAGGCCGAGAACATCCGCAAGATGATCCTGGCCATGAGCCATGACATGCGCGTCATCATGGTGAAGCTGGCCGACCGCCTGCACAACATGTCCACCCTGGATTTTCAGAAGGCCTACAAGCAGAAGCGCATAGCCCAGGAAACAATGGACATCTATGCGCCCCTGGCCAACCGCCTGGGACTCTATGTCATCATGCGTCGCCTTGAGGACATGAGCTTCAAGTACCTGCGCCCCGATGTCTACAACATGATTGACCACTGGCTTGATGCCCACCAGGTGGTGGAGAAGCGCATCATTGAAAAAGTGGTGGCCATGCTCAAGGACTTCCTTGCCAATGCCGGCATAGAGGGGGAGGTCTACGGGCGCATCAAGCACAAGTACAGCATTTACAAGAAGATGCAGGCCGAGTCCCTGACCCTGGATGAAATGCACGATATCATGGCCTTCCGCGTCATCGTGAAGGAGCTTAAGGACTGCTACACAACCTTAGGCCTGGTGCATCAGCAATGGAAACCCGTGCATGGCAGGTTCAAGGATTATATTTCCATGCCCAAGGCCAACGGCTACCAGAGCCTGCACACCACGGTCATAGGGCCTGACGGCGAGCGCATCGAAGTCCAGATCCGCACCGAGGAAATGCACAGGCAGGCCGAGCACGGCATAGCCGCGCACTGGCTCTACAAGGAGCACGGGCGCATCAACAGCAAGGACCTGGCCCAGTTCTCCTGGCTTAACGAGATATTTGAGCGCCAGAGGGAAGAGTCTGACTCCAAGGAGTTCATGCATGCCCTCAAAATGGACCTCTTCCAGGACGAGGTCTATGTGTATACGCCTGCAGGCGATGTCAAGGAGCTGCCCGAAGGGGCAACGCCCCTGGACTTTGCCTTCCACGTGCATACCAAGGTGGGGCAGCACTGCGCCGGAGCCAAGGTCAACGGCAGGCTTGTCCCCTTAGGGCGCGTGCTGAAAAACGGTGATACCGTAGAGATTATTACCGACCCGTCCCGCAATCCCAACCGCGACTGGCTCAAGATTGTCAAGACGGCCAAGGCCCGCAACCGCATCCAGCATTACCTGAGGACAGAAGAGCGCCAGCGTGCCATACAGCTCGGGCGCGAAATGCTGGAAAAGGAAGGCCGCAAGGCAAGCCTCAATACCGGCAAGGCAGCCAAGGAAGGGCAGCTGGCCATTGTTGCCCAGGACATGAATTTCGACGGGATTGACGAGCTGTACGCAGGGCTTGGCTACGCCCATGTCACTCCGCGCAAGGTGCTGAACAGGCTCTATGCCGTGCTGCATCCTGACGGCGCGCGCGAGCCCGGGAAGGAGCCCGAAGCGCAGGAAGCAGCAGCGCAGGAGCAGCCCAAGACCAAGCTTCCTGCCGGCGGCGTGTCCATTTCCGGCGTGGACGGCGTTCTGATGCGCTTTGCACAGTGCTGCAACCCCGTCCCCGGCGACCCCATTGTCGGGTATATCAGCCGCGGTGCCGGCATTACCGTGCACAGGGCGGACTGTCCCAATGTTCCCAACATGGAGCCTGAGCGCCTTATTTCCGTTCACTGGGAAGGCACAGAGCAGGAAGAGGAAAAGCCCTACAATGCCGGCATCTTCGTCATCTGCCGCAATGTCAGCGGTACCATGGCCGCAGTTGCCCAGGTTATGGCTGATGCCAAGATCAATATCAACACCCTGTCGGTCAAGCCCCTGGTGGACGGCCGCTCGACCATGCATCTGGTGGTCGAGGTGAAGAACACCACCGAGCTCTATGAGCTGATAGAAAGCATCCGCAAGCTTCCTGCCGTTCTGGAAGTCGTCAGGGATGACGAGAATGCGGACAACACAGGGGCTGCTTCGTAGAGCAGCCCGTACAACAGGAAATACAAGCAGTCGTCAGGCAAGTCTGGAAAGGAGTCTACATGGCGCGTATTTTATATGGCATTCACGGTACAGGGCATGGGCACGCCATGCGCGGCCTGACCATTGCCCGCAGGCTGAAGCAGCATCAGTTTCTCTTTGTCTGCGCTGATGACGCTGTTTCAGTCCTGGCCCCTGAATTTCCGGTGCATCAGATTCCCAATCTGGGCACTGTCTTCAGGGACTACAGGGTCGATTTTCCGGCAACCATAAAGCGGGCCCTGCCCCTGCTCTGGAACAGGGAGAAGTATATAAAGGAGCTCTGCGACCTTATCCATGCCTTCGGGCCTGACGTGTGCATGACGGATTTGGAGTATTTTGTGCCCAGGGCCGCCGAGCGCTGCGATCTCCCGTGCCTGAGCCTTGGCCACCAGCATGTCATCACCTGCTGCAAGCACAGGAACCTTCCCGGCAACATGTGGTGGGACACCTTTCTCCAGGGCCTGACGCCCAAGTATCTTTTCAGGCCTACAGAGGCCAACCTCATTGTCTCCTTCTACCAGCCTCCGGTGCTCAAAAGGTACAATGCCCGCGTTGTCCCGCCCATTTTGCGCGACCAGGTCATTGCCGCAACGCCCTCCGACGAAGGGCACGTGGTGGTGTACCAGAGCAATTCCACAAGCCCCGAGCTTATTTCCTTCCTGAAAAGGGCCACCAAGAGGACATGCTATGTGTTTGGCTACAGGCAGGAAGAAGGGCAGGATGGCAATGTCGTCTATATGAAGAAGAGCGAGGAAGGCTTTTTGCGCCTTCTGGCAGGCTGTTCCTATGTTATCCAGGGCGGCAGCCACACGCTCATGACCGAGTCCCTGTATCTGGGCAAGCCCGTGCTGACCATACCGCTCAAGGGCATGGTGGAGCAGCGCTACAATGCCTGGTACCTGGAAAAGCTGGGCTATGGCATGCAGGCCGACATGGAAAAGCTGTCCTCTGATCTGCTCACGCGCTTTGAAGCCAGGCTTGACCAGTTCAAAAGCGCCATTGCCCAGGGGAACTTCTGCGGCAATGACACTGTCTTCGGCCTGGTGGACAACTTTATCAGGACCAAAAAGCTGCCTGAAACAGGAGAGCCTCCGGTTGTGGAAGACAAGGAAAACAAAAAATCCTCTTCCTTCAAACTGGCGGCTCCTGAGGACATGTGCTGGGAAGAAGTGCAGAAGAGCATGGATCCCTTCAGGAAAAGGAAGCGTCCTGTTGCAAAATAACAGCGGGGCTGCCCCGCTGTTACTATACGGAGCTGTGCATAACCATGCGCAGAGGACGACATACTATGCCATATAACGGAACAGCATCAGGCTTTGAGCCGTTGTTCCGTTTTCTTTTGAGAGGTCAAAACGTGATAATAAAGACAGCACAGCGCAATATCCTGCGTCTTCTGCTCCTGCTGCTTTTGCCATGCCTGGCCTTTGCCTTTGCCCAGGAGGCCTGCGCCGGCGGGACAAAAGAACAGGGCACGCAGAAAGTGCAGGAAAAAGCCCAGGCAAAGCCGGCTTTGCCTGGCTTCAGCGTTGCAGTGCCCAATGAAACCGTCTTCAGGCTGTCCAACGGCCTGACTGTCTACCTTATCCAGGACAAGCGCTTTCCCATGGTCTGCACCAGGCTGTATGTGCGCACAGGGTCTGCCCATGAGACGCCCGAGCAGTTTGGCATAAGCCATGTGCTTGAGCACATGGTGTTCAAGGGCACAAAGACGCGTCCTGCAGGACAGATTGCCAAGGAAGTCGAGGCGCTTGGCGGCTATCTGAATGCCTATACGAGCTTTGACAAAACCTGCTATCTCACTGACATGCCGTCTGCCGAATGGAAGACCGGCATAGACATCGTGCGCGACATGGCCTTCAATCCCCTTCTGGATGCAGGCGAGCTTGAGCGCGAAAAGCCCGTTATCATTTCCGAGATGGAAGGCAAGGAAGACGAGCCCGGGCAGCGCCTTTTTCTGGAAATCCAGAAGGCATCCCTGAAAGGCACGCCCTATGAACATCCCATCATAGGGACAAGGGAAACTGTGAAGGCAGTGACGCCTGAGTCCCTGAGGGCCTATATAGCCCGCTGGTACCAGCCGCAGAACATGATGCTCCTGGTGGCCGGCGACATGGATGTACAGGCTGTGAAGGCCTATATCGAGGAAGGCTTCGGCTCCCTTGCCAACAAGGACGTCTTTGAAGGCGAGGCTCCTGTGGAGCTTTCTTCCATAGAGCCTGCCGCAAGGACCGGCGTGACAAGGGGGGCCTGGAACAAGGTCTATCTCTCGCTGGCCTTTCCGGTGGCAGGCTTAAAGGACTACAATGCCCTGCATCTGGACATGCTGAGCATGATGCTGGCAGGCGACGCCACATCCCTCTTTGAGCGCAAGTACCGCCATGACAGGCATCTTGTGGACAGCATTTCTGTCAGCAATGCCGGCTTTGCCAGGCTTGGCCTTTTTGAAGTGTCCGTAGTCATGGACGCAGACAAGGTACAGGAAGTTTTTGCCTCCCTTGTCAGGGATTTGCGTGACCTGTCCATGAAAAGCTTCAGCAAAGCCGATCTGGACAGGGCCAGGCTGAACACGCTGGACGGCTTTGACAGGGCACAGGAAACGCTCTCCGGCCTGACTTCCTGGCGTGCCCTGGTGCAGTTTGATCTTGGCGGACGCCAGGGCGAAGCCAATATACGCTCCTTTATCGACGATATTGACCTGGAAAGCATAGGCAGGACTTATGCCCAGTACGCCAGGCCTTCCGCAGTCAGGGTGCGTGCCCTTGTGCCCCAGAAGGCAGAGATTCCGGATCTGGCTGCCATCCTGGACAAGGAATGGCCTGTCCCTGCCCAAAGCAGCGGCGATGCAAAAGCCGGCGTTCAGGAATATGAAATGCTGACGCTTGAAAACGGCATGCGCGTTGTGCTGCAGCCTGACACTGCAACGCCGTATCTTTCCCTGACGCTGATGGCGCAGGGCGGCAACAGCCTCATTGATGCCAAAAAAGCAGGCCTGCCCCAGCTTGCAGCCGCACTGCTTGGCGATGGTGCAGGCGATATGGACAAGCAGGCCTTTGAAAGGAAGCTGTCTGAAAAAGCCATAAGCCTTGGCGCCTCTGCCAGCAGGACTTCCTTCTCTGTTGCTGCCACGGGCCCTGTCAGATATACGGACGACTTGCTCGGGCTGCTTAAGACCATGATGACAGCTCCCCGCTTTGACAAGCAGGAACTGGCCAGGGAAGTCAAGGACATGAATGCGGCCAGGACCATGCGCGACGAGGAGCCCATGGGCAGGCTGTCTGCAAGCCTCTGGCCCATGCTTTTCGGAAATCATCCCTATGGCTTTGATTCCTTGGGAACCAGGGAAAGCCTGGCTTCCTTCACAAGGGAAGATGTTGCTGCCTTCTGGAAAAAGCAGTCCTCTATGCCCTGGGTCCTGTCTGTGACAGGAACCTATGACAGGGAGGCCATACTGGCCTTTGCCAGAAGCTTTGCCAAGCCTGCATCAAAGGAGATGCAGCTTGAGGCGCCTGCATGGGGCAAGGAAAAGTCGCTGACAGTGTCCCTGCCTGACAAGAACAAGGCGCATGTTGCCGAGGTCTTTGCCACAGTGCCGAGGACGCATCCTGATGCGCCGGCCCTGATGATGCTTGATGCCATCCTTTCCGGGCAGAGCGGCCTCTTGTTCTCCCAGATGCGCGACAAGGACAGCCTGGGCTATACGGTCACAAGCCAGTGCACCTTTTTCCCGGCAGCAGGCCTGCTGCTCTTCTATGCCGGCACAGAGCCCGGCAAAATTGACGATGTGAAGGCAGGCTTTGCCGGCATCATCAAAACGGTATGTGACAAGGAACTCTCTCCCGACCTTCTTGAGGCCGGGTGGAGGACCCTGGAAGGGCAGTATGTGCGCTCCCGCCAGAGCCTGGGCGCAAGAAGCGCCATTGCCGCATCAGAAGTCCTGCTGGGACAGCCCCGTGACTACGGGCGCGTCCTGCTTGACAAGGCTAAGCTCTTAAAGCCTGCCGATATCAGGCGCGTTGCCCAAACCTATCTGCACGACGGCTATGAAGTCATTGTCAGGCCGTAAAGCCGTGGCTTAAAATATCTTAACAACAAGGGAGGAAGGGCCTGCCATTAAGGCAGGCCCGTACTTAATATGGATACAAAAGAACTGTTCTCGCTGCTTGTCTGTCCCAAATGCCGTGCCCAGGTTGAACCTGTGCCTTCTGCAGATGCTGCCGAAGGCCTGCGCTGTGCCGCCTGCGGCTGCGTCTATCCTGTACGGGACGGTATTCCGGTGATGCTGATGGAAGAGGCCATAACGGACAGCCAGTGGCAGTCCGGAATGCGCAAAAAGGGAGAGAAGTAATGCGCCTGCTTATTGCTTCGGACATACACGGCTCTGTTGAATCACTGTCCTTTCTGCTTGACAAGGCCCGCCTTATGAAGCCTGACAGAACAGTGCTTCTGGGCGACATCCTGTACCACGGCCCCCGCAACCCCCTGCCTGGCAACTACGGCCCCAAGGGCATGCCCGACATGTTCAGGGACCTGATGGACGTGTGCCCACTCTCCTGCGTGCGCGGCAACTGTGATGCCGAGGTGGACCTCTTTGTGCTGCCGTTCTCCATGCCGGAGTCCATGTGGCTGGTCGATGGCGGGCTGGAAATTTTTGCCAGCCACGGCAACCATCTGCCTGAGGTGCCGCCCATGCCG
>CAVJEZ010000104.1:0-7131 GCA_963648625.1 Odoribacter splanchnicus | reverse complement strand
CCGTGTTACAATGTTATGAAAAGAACGATGCTTGACTGGGCAGAGGAAAACGGCATTTTCACAGTAGATTTCTGGCAAGAGAAAGACGAAGAATTTGGATGGTAGGATGAAGACAATGGACAACACAGTACAGGAATCGTTCTCTGATAAAGTACAGCGTTATATCAATTCCTTTTATCCGCTTATCAGCCTGTCAACCTTCCAGGAATCCCATACGGACGACCTGATTCAGAAATGGGCGGATGAAAATGGTGCCAAAATTCGTGAATGGAGCAATGGGGTAGGATGGGTTGATTTTAAGACCAAGAGACCTCTCAATGTTCCTCAGGACAGTAGTACACTGTCCGGCGCTTTATCGTTCGTTCTGGATAATGACAGGCAGGAAGGTTTTCTTGTTCTGCGTGATGTATGGACTGTTTTCAAACGTGAATCGCCTCAGTATGACCTGCAGGCGGCACTTCTTCTGAAAAAGCTTGTCCGTAAAATCCAGGTCAGTGAAGATGCATCCATGACGATTATCCTTGTAGGCGCTAGGCACGAAATTCCGCTGATACTGGAAAAGGATGCGGTACGCTTTGATGTTCCCCTGCCTGGTCGCAAGGAAATTGAAGACCTGCTTCATGAACATGCCTGTGTTCAGCAGTATGATCTCAAGGAAGAAGAGGTTCCTGATATTGTAACAGCTCTCCAGGGCCTGGGAGAGCGGGAAGTTGAGCAGCTGTTAAACCGTGCCTGCTATATCAACGGCAACATCAGCAGGGATGACGTGGATCTGTTCATCAGCGAAAAAGAGCAGATTGTACGCAGAAATGCTGCCCTTGAAATGGTAGAGGTCAGGGAAAATCTTGGCGACATCGGCGGCCTTGACAATCTGAAGCAGTGGCTGCAGCGCAAGGGACGTGTCTTTTCCAGGCTGGCCGAGGCAAAGGAGTTTGGTGTGGACACACCAAAGGGTGTGCTTATTGTAGGCATGCCTGGCTGCGGCAAGAGCCTCTGCGCCAAGGTTACTGCCAGTATCTTCAAACTGCCTCTGCTTAGGCTTGATTTGGGCTCTGTGTTTGGCAAATACCTTGGGGAAAGTGAAGCCAATCTGCGCCGTGCGCTGTCCCTTTCCGAGGCAATAGCACCGTGTGTGCTCTGGCTTGATGAACTGGAAAAGGCCTTTGCAGGCGTAGGCCAGACCAATGCCGATGTGACAACACGTTTGTTTGGTTATTTTCTGACCTGGCTGCAGGAAAATACGAAGCCTATCTTTGTGATTGCAACGGCCAACAACATAGCACTGCCTCCTGAACTGCTCCGCAGGGGACGTTTTGATGAAACCTTCTTCGTGTCCTTCCCGACCAGGGAAGAACGGAAAAAGATTCTCGAAATACATCTGAAAAAACGGTCCAAGATGCTGTCAGGCAGCGACATACAAAGCCTGGCAGAAAAAATGGATTCATTTGCAGGCTCAGACATAGAATCTGTAGTCAAGGAAGCTGTGGAAGCGGCCTTTCTGAATGGCAAGACAGAATTAACTGCAAAGCATTTTGAAGAAGCTATCAAAAACATCAGGCCCCTGAAAAAAATGGCTCCTGACCTCATAAATCAGTATGAGGAGATATACAAAAAATACAGTATCCGTCCTGCATCTTTATAGGGGGCCTGCAAGCCTCAGCCTGCCTGCAGGTCTGTAGCCGTAGCGCAAATCGTATTTTTGCATGGCAACAAAAAAAAGGATGACCTTGGTCATCCTTTTTCTGATCTGTTTTGGGAAGATTTGGTATGCAGGCTATTTTGCCCCGGCCAGGGCATTCTGCAAAAGGGAAGCCAGCCTGTCTCCGAACTGCTCTATAAGGCGGCTTTCGGCATCTACGACAGTCCTGAACATTTCCTTGGAGCCGAAGGACGGCATGTCCACAGTCTCCTGTGCCGCAAAGCTTCCCCTGTCCAGCACCTGGTTGTTCCTGACATCAATAAGCGTCCAGCGGCTTTCCAGGACAACACGGCCGCTTCTGTCTGCATCCAGGCGCACAAGCTCGATATAGGCTGCATACATGGGGGCAACGACGCTGCTCTGGTAGGGCAGGACAGTGACGCCGGCATTGAGGAGGGGCTCGGTGAGCTTTTGGGCCAGCACTCTCTGCATGCCCTGCTGCAGGGGCTCTGCCCAGATATTGAAATTGGCAACGGCCAGGTGGCTGCCGCCATCAGCATCCCGGACAACAATATTGTTGCGGTCCAGGTAGCCCGGCATTGCGATTTCTTCCACTACCAGCGTTGTGCGCGGCATGTGGTCTGCACTTACGGCAGGAGCCGTGCTTGAAAGCATGTAGAAGTCGCTCTGGCGGCTTGAGCACGCAGAAAGCATGCCCAGGCTTATAATGGCGGCAATAAGAAGGAGGGTGCGTGCAGCGCTCATTTAGTAGGCTCCTTTGCGTCCCAGCAGGACGGATTCGGGATTGCGGTCCAGTGTATCGGCAAAATGGCGCAGGGCGCGCGTTGCCGCAGCTCCGTCGCGGACAAGGTTGTTAAGCTGCGTTGCCATTGCCGAATTGGGATCGACAAACGACCTGGCCGAGGCAGCCAGGCTGTGCACCTCGTCCATTGTCTGGCTTATCTTTTCCACGGACTTGCGCAAATCTGCCATGATGTCAGGGGCGGCTGCCGTGCTCTTTTCCATGTTGGCCAGGATGCGCTCGGTAAGCGCAGGCGTCTTTTCAAAGCCCTTGAGCAACGTGTTCAGGGTCGTGAAGGTGTTTTCAATGGACTGCAGCGTGTTTTCTATGCGCCCCGATCCGAAAAGCTCGTTAAGATGCTCGACGGACGTCTGCAAATCATTGGCGATTTTTTCGATATGCACCTTGCGGAATGTCTGCGACAGGGTCTGGATGGGCGACTTGATAGTGGGAATCTCTGTCAGGGTATTGGAAGACACGAAGACAGCTTCTGTTTCCGGAAAGAAATCCAGCATGATGCAGGCCTGGCCCGTGACAAAGCTTGATGTCTGCAGCTGGGCCCTGAGGCCCTTGCTGACCATTTCCCTGATAAGCTCCTGCTGCTGGTTTTCGTCAATGACTGCCTCGCCACTGGACTGGAAAAAGGTGTTTGAATTGAACCTGATGCTGACCAGGGTTGTCATGTCATCCTTGCTGTTCATGCCAATCAGGCCGATATGGGTGACGGTTCCCATGGGCACGCCGCGTATGAGGACAGGCGCCCCCACGCTCAGCCCTGTCACTGAATTGCTGAAATAGAGCTGGTATTCAGCCTCATTGGTAAAATACTTGGCACCGCCAAGGGTGAGGATGCCGATGACAAGCAGGCCGATGGCGCAGAGGATAAAGGCGCCGACGCTGGCTTTACGTTTTTCAAGGCTCATAGTTCAGTATCCGATATATTCAGTACCCGACAGATTCAGCATCTGTCTGACAGAGTCGCTGGTATGGCAAAAGAGGGCCGCTTACAAATGTGCCGGCC
This sequence comes from Odoribacter splanchnicus, assembly GCA_963648625.1. Classification (GTDB taxonomy): domain Bacteria; phylum Desulfobacterota; class Desulfovibrionia; order Desulfovibrionales; family Desulfovibrionaceae; genus Desulfovibrio. The sequence continues at coordinate 3,669 of CAVJEZ010000104.1, read as the reverse complement.
CGCTTTCCTGGCCGCTGCCGTCCCTGGTCAGGAAGCGCAGTGTGGCCGGATCCGTGCCGGGATTCTCAAGCAGCGCCTTCGGATGGCCGAAGGCTGTCATGCGGCGCGAGACATTGTCCAGGAATATGCAGGTCGTGGCTATGGAAAAGATGGAGGCCAGCTCGTGGGAGACAATGACAAACGTTGTCCCCAGCACGTCGCGCAGCTCCACTATAAGGTCGTCCAGCAGCTTTGAGCTCACCGGATCAAGGCCGGCCGAGGGCTCGTCCAGGAAGAGCACTGCCGGATCCATGGCAAGGGCGCGGGCAAGGCCGGCACGCTTGCGCATGCCTCCCGATATTTCGGAAGGGTAGTAGTCCTCAAAGCCGGCAAGCCCTGTCAGGGCAAGCTTCAGCCGGGCAAGGGACCGTATTTCCGCACTGGGAAGGGAAGTATACTGCTGCAACGGCAGGGCCACGTTCTCGGCCAGTGTCATGGAGCTCCAGAGCGCTCCCTGCTGGAAGAGGACGCCTGTCTCAAGCCTGGCCTTTGCCCTGTCGTCCTCGGTGCCAGGCCAGTACGGCCGTCCCTGAAAGGTAACAGTCCCGTCCTGCGGCTCCTTCAGTCCCATGAGGACGCGCAGCAATGTTGACTTGCCGCAGCCGGATCCGCCCATGATGAAGAAAATGTCTCCCGGGCGCACAGAAAAAGTGACATCCTTCATAAGGATGAAGCTGCCGTAGCCGACAGTCAGGTCTTGGGCTGTGATGATGTCAGGCGTCATGTCTGTGTGCTCTTTCACCGGGTTGTCAGAACTGGATGGCATTGAAGATGACTGTGATGATGGCCGTTGTCACGATGATGCCCACAAGGGAGTGCACGACTGCCGTGGTTGTGGCCTGTCCCACGCCCTGGGCACTGCGCTTGCACTGCATGCCGTGGTAGCAGCCGAAGACGGCTATGACTATGCCGTAGACTGTCGCATAGACAAGGCCGGCCAGCCCGTGCTTGAACTGCACCATGGAAATGGTGGACTGTATATACTGCAGGGGGGACAGATCCAAAATGGTAATGCCCACCAGGAAGCCGCCCAGCATGCCCATGAGATCGGCAAAGACCGTCAGCATGGGCACCATGATGACCAAAGCCAGCATGCGCGGCAGCACCAGAAAGTCCGTCGGGGAAATGCCCATGGTTTCCAGGGCGTCCACTTCCTCGTTCACCTGCATGGTGCCTATGAGGGCGGCATAGGAGGCTCCTATGCGGCCGGACATGACTATGCCCACCATGACTGCGCCCATGACGCGCAGCATGCCGATGCCCACAAGGCCCGCCACATAAATCTGGGCGCCAAAATTGCTCAGCTGCACTGCGCCCACAAAGGCCAGGATGAGCCCGAAGAGCAGGTTGGTAATGGCCACAATGCCGAAGGATCTGAGGCTGCATTCAAAAAGGGCGTCAATAAAGTCCTGTTTGCGCATGGATGCCTTTCCATGCACAAGGCGCCCGACTGAAAAGGCTATGTCACCCAGAAAGACCAGAAAATTGTGTATTTTGGCAGGGATGGCCAGGGCAGATCCGCCAAGCCAGGCCAGGAAGCCTTCCTGCTTCTTTGCCTTTTCAGATCCCTCGCGGCTCTCGACTGCAAAGGCCAGGCGCAGAAGTTTTTTGAGCGACTCCGGAAGATTTTCCTGTATGTCAGCCTTGAGAAGGCGGCACGGCCTTTCAATGTCGGTCACAAAGCCCAGCAGAAGCCCGTCCCATTCTCCGAGGTCCCTTGTATCAAGGACAAGCGTGCGTATGCCTTTGTCCTGTGCCAGCTTCCTTGCCCTGGCAAGCTCCTCTTCGGGAACAGGGCCGTTCAGGGACCAGGATCCTCCCACAGTAATATGAAGGCTGTCATTTGTCCTCTGTGCGCTGACAGTCGGTCCCATGGAGCAGGACCCAGTGGTGCAGGAAGAAATAGCCACGGCAGTTCTCGTTCTATAGAGGAGACGGGGCGCAGGACAGAGGACCTGTCAGGCGGTTGACAAAAAAAAGCCCAGAGGGGAAAGTTGAGCCAGCCTGACAGCCCAGTCCGTCGTCCGGATTGCTGAAAAAAGACAGTACTCTGTCTTGTACTGCTTTGTTGTATAGCGGTTTCAGGGGCTGCCTGCAAGGCTTGTCTCAGCACTGCCAGAACCTGTGACGGCCGGAAAAACAATACGATCCCAGGAGATGCCATGTCACTGCCTGCTCCATATACCTCTGCCAGCAAGACGCTTTTCCTCATGGACGGCACTGCATATCTCTACAGGGGATTTTATGCCAACAGCTCCCTGCAGCGCTCGGACGGCTTCCCTACCGGCGCGCTTACGGTAGTGACCCGCATCCTGCTGCGCATCCTGCGCACCGAAAAGCCGGCCCGCTTTGTCTTTTTCAAGGACGGCCATGGCAAAAACTTCCGTCATGAGATCTATCCTGACTACAAGGCCAACCGCACCAGCACCCCAGAGGGGCTGATACAGCAGTTTGAGCCTGTGAAGCGCATGACCGAGGCTTTGGGGCTTCATTTTGAGGAGTCGGATGGCTGCGAGGCCGACGACTGCATCGCCTCCCTTGCCAAAAGGTATTCTTCCCAGTGCCCCGTGGTCATTGTCTCTGCAGACAAGGACTTGAAGCAGTGCCTGGGGCCCAATGTTATTATGTGGGATCCGGGCAGCAAGGATGCAAAAATCACGACGCAGGAGGATGTGGAAAAGGAAAACGGCATACCCGTTTCCCTGTGGCCTGACTTGCAGGCGCTGACAGGCGATTCAGTGGACAACATCCCGGGCGTGCCGGGCATAGGGCCCAAGAGCGCCCTGCAGCTTTTGCAGGACATGCCGGGCCTTGAGGCTATACGCGACCATTTTTCCCTTGTTTCTCCCAAGTTCCAGAAAAAGCTGGACGGGCATCTGGACGAGATGTTTTTGTGGCGCAGGCTCACTACCATGGCCACGGACCGCTGCACGCATCTTTCACTGGACGATACTGCCGTCCGTCCGTTCGATGTCAATGCCGCTGTCGCCATAGCCAAGGAGTTTGAGCTCAGGGCGATTATGCGCGATATCTTCCAGCTTGGCCGGGAGAGGGCTGTTTCTTCCCCTGATCCTGCCGGTATGGCAGGGGCAGGCGTGGCAGACGCATCCGCCATGGCTGAAGTTTCATCCCCTTCCCCTGCTTCCCCGGCTGCGGACAGTTCCGCTGCCGGCGTATCCTGCCCGGAGCAAAAGAAAGAAGAAGGAGTCCGGAATGGCGGACCTCGGGATGAAGGATCCCGGGAGTTTGCCCAGGGGCTTTCCCTTCTGGATATAGCTCGAAGCTCCTCGGTAGCGGATCTTCCTAAGGTCCCGGACGCTTCATCCCTGCCTGGCTGCCAGGATGCCAGGGCAGCCGTCATCTGGCCTGGGGAAGACAAAAAATGCGTTGTGGCAGTTCAGCCGAAAGACGGGTCCGGAAAGCTTTTTGAGTGCCTCTATGAGGGGAGTGAGCAGGAGCTTGCCCTGTGGACCGAAAAAGCCTGCCTCCTCGTGGTTGAATCGGCCAAGGCCCTGCTTAAGGAAGGCAGCCCCTGGAAGAAGACCATCCTGGACCGCCTGGCCTGCGGCACCATGTACGACTTAGGCCTTGCAGCCTGGCTTTTTAATCCCGATGAAGGCAGGTATTCCT
>CAVJEZ010000103.1:0-7143 GCA_963648625.1 Odoribacter splanchnicus | reverse complement strand
GCGAGCTTATCGCCACCATCAACAGATATTTCTGCCATATACTGATCATGCCTGTGCAGGACAGGGCCGAGCGTCTCCGCTCCTTTCTGACAGTGCCCTATGTGGTAAACTATTCAACCGGATTTTTTTTGCAGCAGCGCCTGCATGACTGGCGCCGCCTGGCGCTGAAAAGGGCCATGGACCTTGTCTTAAGCCTGTGCGCCCTGGTTGTGCTGTCGCCGCTCTTTGCCGTGCTTGCAGTCCTGATACGCATGGATTCAAAGGGGCCTGTCTTTTACGCCCAGCGCCGCATAGGTCGTGGCGGAAAGGAAATCAGGGTCCACAAGTTCCGCACCATGGTCAGCAATGCCGATGAGATTATCAAAAAATATCTGGCAGAGAATCCGGAGCTGCAGGAAGAGTGGGACCGTGACCACAAGCTGAAAAATGATCCCAGGATAACCAGCCTGGGGCGCTTTTTGCGCAGGACGAGCCTGGACGAGCTGCCGCAGCTGTACGACGTGGTGAAGGGCAGCATGAGCCTGGTGGGACCAAGGCCCATTGTCGAGGATGAAAAAAGCAAGTACAGCGCCGTCTTCAACGAGTATATCCGCGTCAGGCCGGGGATTACCGGCCTGTGGCAGATTTCGGGCAGAAATGATACAAATTATGAAGACAGGGTCAGTTATGACTTCTTCTACGTTTCCAACTGGTCTGTCTGGTTTGATATCTGGATACTGATGCGTACAGTGCCGGTTGTCCTGTTCCGCAAGGGTGCCTACTAGGCATGGAATCATGGGCAGCGACAGCGCAGGCGGGGACAGAGGCAGGGATGGAAGAAGTGGCGGCTGAAGAACAGGGACGTGCTGTCTCATTCTGGCAGAAAATGCGTGACTTGAAGAAATCGGATCCAGGCGAATTCTGGCACTGCTGCCTTTTCTGGACCTTCTGGTTTCATCTGGCCTTCTACATCATAGGCTACGGCTTCAGGGAAGTGATGCCGCTGGTCTGTGCCATCTTCCTTGCCCTCTATTACCGCTGCAGCTGGAAAAAGTCCGTTCTGAGCCGCCTGCCTGTGTGGCCCCTGTTTTTCTGCCTGTGGGCAATGCTGCTCATCGGCATTGTCTTTTCCATGAATCCCCGGGCGTCCTTTCTGGAAGTCGGCACGGCGTTCAACAAGGGGTTGCTTCTGCCCTTCCTGGGCATGGAGTGCGTGCGCAGCCTGAAAGACCTGAAAAGGCTGTCGGCAGCAGCAGCAATTGCCGTTTTCTGGGTCGGCCTGGACGGCATCTACCAGTCTGTGACCGGCCTTGATTTTGTCATGGGGTATTCCATGCATGTCGGCAGGCTGACTTCCGTCATGGACGACTATGAGGTCGGCAACTATCTGGCACTGGCCTTTGTTCCTGCCTTCGGCATCTGGTACATGGCAAGGGAGAAACTGTCCCTGCCTGTGTCTGTCCTCATAACCGTGCTTGTCCTGGCACCCGGGGTTTATACGCTCATTGGCTCGGCTGTCAGGTCTGCCATGCTGGCCCTGACTGTGACTGCCGTTGCCTGGGTTTTGTGCCTGCGGTCGAAAAAAAGCCTGCTGTATGTCGCAGGCATCTGCCTTCTGGTCTGCCTCGCCTTCTGGTATTTGCAGTACAACGATGTCAGCAGGTTTAATGTGGGCGATGTGGCCAAAGACGGGCGCTGGAGCCTCTGGAAGCTGGGCTGGGCTGTCTTTCTGGAACATCCCGTCTTCGGTGCCGGCATAGACATGTACAATACGGCCTTCAGGGCTCTTGGCCTGGTGCCTGAGTGCGACGTCATTACCATTTCCCACCCGCACAACATGTATCTGGACATCCTGTATTCAACGGGCGTTGTGGGGGCACTGTTCGGGTATACCTTCCTTTGTGGCATGCTTTTTTGGCAGGCATGGCATATAGTCCCCCGTATTGCCGAGAAGTGGCAGCTTCCCTTTGCAGAGGATGGCGCAAAGGCGGGACAGAGCAAATTGTACTGGCATCTTGCCGGCCTTTTTGCCATTGCCTGGCTTACCTGGCTTGCAAACGCCGTGTTCGGACATGAGCTTTTGCGCATGTGGTGGTTCGGCCATGCCATGCTGAGCCTTGGCGTGAGCATAGGAGCCATTGTACGCGGGCTTGAAGAAGAGAAAAAAGCAGGAAAAGAAGCAGGGGATGCGCAGCATACAAAGCCCGATACTGCCTGATAAAGTCTGATACCGTCCGTATTCCCGCCTGTCTGAAAAAAGAGGTTTGTCCATGCTGTCCTATCAGGAGCTTCTCAACGCATCCCAGTACAGGGTCGTTTCTGCAGGGCCAGGTCCCATGCTGGTCATTGCCGGTGCCGGAACCGGCAAAACGAGGACAATCGTCTACAGGCTTGCCTGGCTCATAGAGCATGGCGCAGCTCCCTGGAACATTCTTCTTCTTACCTTTACCCGCAAGGCGGCAAAGGAAATGCTGGACAGGGCGCAGGTGCTGCTCAACGGCGATCTGCGCGGCCTCACAGGCGGCACGTTCCATTCCCTTGCCTACCGCCTTCTGCGCCAGTACAGGCCGGACTGGCTTGGCGCGCATCCCTTTACCGTAATGGATGCAACAGACCAGCAGGACATGCTGAAGCGCATTAAGGACGATAAGGGCATAGGCAAGGGAGTCAAAGGCTTTCCAAAGACCCAGGCCGTCATGGGCTACATAAGCAAGGCCAGGAACAAGGAAACAGGGCTTGGCGACATTGTCAGGAAGGAGGCCCAGCATCTTGCAGGCTTTATAGGCGATCTGGAGGAAATGCAGGAAGCCTACACCCTGCACAAGCGAGAGGCCTGCGTCCTTGACTATGACGACCTGCTTTTTGAGCTGGAGGACCTGCTTAAAAACAATGCCGAAGTGCGCAGCATTCTGCAGGAACAGTACCAGCATATCCTGGTGGACGAATACCAGGATACCAACCTGGTGCAGGCCCGCCTGATATGCCTTCTGGCAGGGGACTTAAAGAACGGCCGCACAGTGATGGCCGTGGGCGACGAGGCGCAGTCCATTTACAGCTTTCGCGGAGCCACGGTACGGAATATCCTGGACTTCCCTGCGCTTTTCCCGGGCTCAAAAGTGATCGCCCTGGAAAAAAACTACCGCTCCGTGCAGTCCGTCCTTGACGTGGCCAACAAAATCATGAGCCGTTCTGAGGAATCCTATGCCAAAAACCTTGAGGCAGTCAGGGAAGAAAACCTCCAGGTCCATACGGTCAAGTGCGGCACGGACTATGACCAGGGCAAGTTTGTGGCCCGCTTTATTGCTTCCGAAATCAAGGAAAAGGGCAGAAAGCCTTCCGAGTTTGCCGTGTTGTTCAGGGTGGGGCACCAGTCCTTCCAGACAGAAGGAGAGCTGACAGCCCTTGGCATCCCGTACCGCAAGTACGGCGGGCTGCGCTATCAGGAAACAGCCCACGTCAAGGATTTTCTTGCCTATCTTAACTTTATCGTCAATCCGGACAACGAGCTGGCCTTTGCACGCCTGGCCTGCATGCACGACAAGGTGGGCATCAAGACGGCACAGAAGATGTTTGCCGCCCTGAATGACGAAAAAAGCCGCAGCAAGATGGAGAAAAAGTATCCGGATTTCTTTGAGGAACTGGGCACGCTTGAGAGCTTGAGGCAAAAGCAGGATGGCATGACAGTGCAGGACATCATGTCGCAGGTCATGGACCTGTATGAGCCGCATTTTGAAGAGCTCTATCCTGACGACTATCCCGTGAGAAGGCACGGCCTTGAGGAACTGCACGCCATGGCCCAGGGCATGGAAATACTGGATCTTTTCCTTGCCGAGATGCAGCTCGACAGCGTGGACAAGAAGGAAGACGATGAAGAGGTCGTAACCCTCTCGACCATCCATTCTGCCAAGGGGCTTGAATGGGACACTGTCATTGTGCTTGATCTTGTGGACGGGCGCTTTCCGACCCGTTTTGCCGATATCCGCAAAGACATCATGGAAGAAGAGCGCAGGCTGATGTACGTGGCCTGCACAAGGGCCAGGAACAATTTGTACCTCTGCTACTACAAGGCCTGGTCGCAGTACGGCCAGGGGCTGGAATATTGCGAGCCCAGCGATTTCCTTGACGAGATATTTGATATTTCTGCAGTAAGCCGCTGCGTCGGGGACAGTTCCGGACGCCTGTATTGTGCAGGGCAGAGTTCCAGAGGCCCAAATCCTGTGAAAGCAGCACCGCCATCCCGTCTTGCCAAGCAGGCGCCAGAAAAAGAGGACAGCACTGCATCAGGCAATGCCGGGACCTTTGTGCCGGCAAGCAGCTGCCTTGCGGCGATACGCAGGGGAAGCATAAAAAAGTGCAAACACCGGATTTTTGGCGAGGGCGAGATAGCGGGCTTTGAAGAGCCGGACAAGCTTGTGGTGCGATTCCCTGCCCTTGGCCAAAAGAAAATTGCGGCCTCGTATGTCTTTGTTCAGGACAAGGCGGGACAATAACAGGAGGCCGGACGGCTATGTGTGACAAAAGCGGCAAAACTGACAACATTGAAAAAAAATGCGGGCAGCCTGTTTTAGGGCAGCTGGTGTCCGAAGACGCCATCCTGCAGTCCCTGGACCGCTATTTCCCCAATCACCAGAAAGAAGGCATAGCCCTGGGCAGGGGAGATGACTGCTGCCTTCTGACCAGCTCAAAGCCCCTGGCCGTCAGCACCGATCTCTTTATCGAGGACGTGCACTTCAGGACCGCCTACGCCACGGCAGAAGAGATCGGCCACAAGGCCCTGGCCTGCAATATCAGCGATCTGGCAGCCTCGGGGGCCAGGCCATTCTGCTTTACCATGAACCTTGCGCTGCCTTACTCTGTGGAGAGAGGCTGGCTCAATAATTTTTTCAGCGGCATGGGGGCACTTGCTGCCAGATACCAGACAGCCCTTGTAGGCGGGGACCTTTCCAGAAGCGACAAGCTGCTTGTGTCTGTCACAGTTTTCGGAGAGGAAAACAGCAGGACAGGCTTCCTGACCAGGGGCGGATCCCTGCCAGGGGATGTGCTCTTTGTTGTCGGCGCTGTGGGACTTGCCCGCACAGGGCTGAATGTGCTGGAAAAAGAAGGCAGGAAGGCAGCATCTGAATGGCCCCATGCCTGCAAGGCCCTGCTTTCTCCTGAGCCCAAGGTCGATGCCGGGCTGATTCTGGCAAGGGCAGGGCAGAATGCCAGGCCTCCGGCCCTGATGGATGTGTCGGACGGGCTGGCCAGGGATCTGCCAAGGCTTCTGGGGATGCAGGGCGAAAGCCGTCCCCTTGGTGCAGAACTTTTGCTCCCGGCTGGCCTTTTGCACAGGGAAGTCACGGAATGGTGCAGGCAGAATGGCAGAAATCCTGTCCATGAGGCCCTGCTTGGCGGCGATGACTACTGCCTTCTGGGCAGTTGCGCACCCGACATGCTGCAGTCGCTGCATGCGGCCATCCCCGACTTGTGGGAGCTGGGCGTGGTTACCGATTCCGGCCATATTGTGTGCAACAACGAATGTATCGACGATCTCAAAGGCTTTGACCACTTCAGTGCCTGAGCCGCAGGGAACAGTTTTAGTCACAGTTTTTGAAGGGGACAGGGCATGAGCCTCAGCATACAGCAGATTGAAGAAACAGCCTTGTTTGCGGCCGCAGTGCAGGAATGCGGCATAGGCAGGGACACTTTGCTCGGGGCTTGCGAGGACATGGCCGCAGTCTGCCGCGATGCCTGGACCCTGGGACTGATGCGCGGCTTCAACGGCAATATGAGCATACGGCTTGAAACTGCAAAAGGCACTGGCTGCATGCTTGTGACAGGAACAGGCGTTGCCAAGGGGCATATGCGTGCTGATGACCTTGCCCTGTGCGATATGGAAGGGCATTTCCTCTTTGGGGCCAGGCTCTCAAGCGAGACGCCCATGCATGTGGCAGTCTATGCCCGGCGTCCCGATGCAAAGGCCGTGCTGCATGTCCATCCTGCCGCCCTGCTTGCCCTGTCCATGCGCCTTAAGGGGAAGAGGGAGCAGTTTTTGCACATGCCTGTCCTTGAATCGGCATTGTGGCAGAAGGCGCTTGGCTTTGCGGCCTTTTATCCCAATGGCTCGCAGGAACTGGCCATGGCTGTTGCAGATGGCTTTGCTGACCCTGCCATACGGGCAGTTTTCATGGAAGGACACGGACTGTGCGCCGTCGGAAAAACGCCTGCGGAGGCCCTGGGCGTCTGCGAGGAACTGGAACATATGGGGAAAATGCAGCTTATGGCCGGCTGTCTGGAATAGTAACTTTGTCAGTATTTTCGGCAGGATAAAGAAGAGTGCTATTTAGAACTATTGCCATTTGAGCTGTCCCGGGTATCAGGAACAGCATACGAAAAGACCCTCAGGGAAAAGTTGTCAGCAAAGATCTTCAAGGATGGCAAAAAACCTTGCCATGATGTCGTTTGAGACAAGCATGCCCATGCCTGTGAGTGCTGCGTGTTCTGCGTCTGAGTGCATATAGCCTGCCTCCTCAAGGCCGCGTATCAGGACGGCAAAGTCATCAAGAAAGGACCGGCCGCAGGCCTGTTTGTAGCATGAGAAGGGAAGCCCCTCAGCCGTGCGCAATCTGAGCATAAGGAGTTCCTGCATCTGTTCTGTCTTAGAAAGCGTCTCATACTGGTACGGCAGCTGTCCTTCGGTTACAGCCTTTCCCCAGACATGGTGATCCGCAGGAGAGGCAAAGCGCCTGCTGCCGATAGTTGATACAGCCGAAGGACCGACGCCAAGATACGGCTTCTGATGCCAGTAGCCCAGGTTGTGGCGGCATTCATGGCCCGGCCTAGCATAATTGGAAATTTCGTACTGCATGAGGCCAGCCTCTTCAAGCATGGCCCGTCCTTCAAGGTAGATGCTTTCCTGTACTGCTTCATCCGGCAGGGTGAGGATATTTTGTTGAGCCATGCCGTACAGGGGCGTTCCTTCTTCAAGGGTGAGGCTGTAGGCTGAGAGATGGTCCGGTGCAAGATCCAGGGCCTGCTTTAGTGTCGAGCACCAGGACTTTGCTGTCTGGCCTGGCAGGCCCCACATAAGATCCAGATTGAGGGACTGGATATCTGCCTCATGCACGGCTTCGCAGGCCCTGCGTGCCTGATCGGCATTGTGCAGGCGCCCCAGCATGGCAAGTT
>CAVJEZ010000102.1:0-7196 GCA_963648625.1 Odoribacter splanchnicus | reverse complement strand
CGGCACGTCCGGTTCCGAGGGGGTCGTGCGTGGTGACACGCACGACTACCCGACAGATTCAGGGACACAGGTCCCGGCCACTTCTACCTGGAAGGCTCTGCCCACATGGGCACAGTGCACAACGAGTTCGACAGCAACGGCTTCACCGATGGCTTTGGCAACGTTGCCAAGTTTGACATGGACAGCCCCTACTACAGCCTGCATGGTGGCTTAGGCTATGTCTGGAATATGGCAGAAGGGCATGAACTTAAGATGTACGGCAAGTATATCTGGACCATGGTGCAGGGAACGAACGAGACCCTGACAACCAATGCCAAGTTTGACTTTGATGACATGCACTCCAACCGTGTCCGTGCCGGCGTGCGCTACAGCTACACAGGCTCTGAGCGCTTCAAGCCCTATGTGGGCGTAGCCTACGAGCATGAGTTCTCCGGATCCTGCGACTCAAGGGCTTTCGGCTATGATGTCAATTCCCCGAGCTATGAAGGCGGTACCGGTATAGGCGAGCTTGGCATTGCCATGACACCTACGGACACGCTACCGCTTTCATTCAACCTGGGCGTACAGGGCTCTGTTGGCAAGAAGCGCGGTGTCTCCGGAACCTGCAATGTGATGTATGAATTCTAAAGCGTAGCAACAGTTCTGTTCCCTGACGGGAACGGGACTATCATAAAAAGGCCTCCTTTCCTTTAGTGTAAGCATGGGCAACCCCATGCATGGCTTAAGGGAAGGGAGGTCTTTTATGCCCTTCAGGGCTTATGCCAGCTGTCACAGCGGGATGCCTGGTACCGCCGTATCAGACATCCCGCAGAGCTTTATGCTGTTGCCACAGCGGACAGCTTCTGACCCGATGTACTAAGCAACAGGGGGAGCATCAGTAATTTGCCGGCTGTGGCTGCAGGAGTTCTTCGGCCCTGCATGCACAGAACTTTTCATAAAACGATATGCCCCACAGCATAACTTTCCTATAATCGCTTACCTCGGCAGTATATAGTTTTCCTTTAATCTGGCGAAGGGCATCGTCTGCAGCCTTAGGCATGTCCTCGCGTGATTTTGCATGCTTCACTTCGATAATAGCAGCCTGTGTGTATCTCTTTCCCTTTACGGTAATATCCGGTCTCCCCAGGCCGCTTTCGGGATTGGAACGGGCTTTGTAGCCTGAGCCGATAAAAAGTCCGGTAAGCACGGCGTGATAATAATTTTCGTGGTAGTCATGATAACTGATGGTTCTCAGCAGGATTTCGGAGAACATTTCCTGAAAGCCCTTGCTGTCCCCGTTCCAGAAGGCATCAAAGAGCGGCTTTCTGTCCATGGCCTTCATAGAATCATTGAACCATGATTTGATGTTTTTAACGAATAATGTCCATATTTCCCTGTTCGGAATGATAAGCGGTGTCTCTCCTGAATCAGGGGAGCCTTCTTCGCTATTCACTTTGTCTGGATCGGCCTTGGTTAGGTAACCTGACAGGTAGAGCAGCGTCCAGAAGTTGTCCTCTGACTCATACAGTTTGTCGTATGTAATCGTCTTGTTAATGGTACATGTCACATATCTGCCTGCCAGAAGATTCTCTATTTCATCATCTGCATTGAAATCAGTCCTTTCGATGAAGCTACGGATGATATTATTCCCGCTTGTGTTTTCCCAGTACGATTCCGGCTTTGCATTGGGATTTGTCTTTAAGGTGCACAGATATTGCAAGATATCCCATGGGCAGTACATTTCCTTGTTGTTTCCAAATCTGTATCCGTCATACCACTCCTTTATGACATCCTTTTTTTCAGAGCATCCTGCAACAGCCAGCAAATCATCTACTTCTTGAGAAGTGAAGCCGAACTTGTCGTCAAAATTAAATTCTGAAATGTCATAGCACGCAAAATTGTTGAGACCTGTGAAGATGCTTTCCTTTGATATCCTGAGACAGCCGGTGAGAATGGAAAACTGAAGGAAATCGTTGGTTTTTAAGACTGCTCCCAGCATATTGCGAATAAAATCAACCATGTCAAGGTAATATCCTTTTTCCTGTGCCTTGGCCAAAGGAACGTCATATTCGTCAATGAGCAGGATGACAGGTTTGCCCCAGTGGGCATGAAGGGCACGGCAAAGGGTGCGCAGAAAAGCTTTCAGTTCTGAGATGGCGCTTTTGCTGTCCAGAAAGTCCTGTAAAATTCTTTTGTCACTGTCATTAACCTTGTCGCTTTTCAGAAGGTAGGAGTATAAGACGGATACTTCGCGGACCAGTGTCCTTATCTGTTCAACTGCCTGGCTGAAATTTTGGGACTCAATTTCTTTCAAAGTAATAAATATAACGGGATACTGGTTCATCCACTTGTCGCAGAGAGCCTGGTTCTTCGATATGGCAAGACCGTCAAATATAGTCTTGCTGTCCTGGGTAATATCAAAGAAGTCACGCAACATGGTCATCATCAGCGTCTTGCCAAAGCGGCGCGGACGAGTGATGAGGGAAACTTTGGGAGCCTCTTTGCACAGAAGCTCTTCAATTAAGGCTGTCTTGTCCGCATAATAGCATGAATTCTGACGAATTTCCCGAAAAAACTCCCCACCGATTTTGATACGTACATCAGACATGTCTTATCCTCCTTTTGTACATCCTTGCATAGTCACGTTTTGAGATGATAGTTGCGGACAACCTGTCCACAACTGTTTATTTATTTATAAACTATTGGCGGATTGCTGGCAATCCCTGTGCAAGCGAAAACAGCCATCACACGTAAGCATTTCCGCAAAAAAGCCATGGGGACAAATTGCTTTTTCAGGGCATAGAGGCTACTAGATCAGCACAGATTTTATTCCCCCTTTTACCATATGCCGGCTTTGTCCGGCGCAGGAGTATTGCGACATCATGGCTTCCAGACGCTTTCTGCCAAATATCCTCGTTGTTCTGGTGATCGCCGTCATCAGCGCCCTTGCCTACACCTTCCTCAAGGACATGGACGGACCTGCCGTCACCATCACGCCCAATACGGGCTACCTTTCCCCGGCTACCACCCTGCAGGTGACCTGCGAGGACCCCTCCGGCATACGGGAACTGCACGTAGGCATCCGCAAGAACAACGGCTTTACGCCCTTCTTTGACAAGCGCTACGAGACCATGGAAGTGATGCGCACCGAGTCCATTCCCATGCGCGACGTGCCACTGGCCACAGGCGCCTTTGAGCTTGAGATTCGCGCAACGGACGGCAGCATGGCCGGCCTGGGCTTTGGCAACACCACTACGAGCCTTATTCCCATGCGCATGGACGCAACGCCGCCCCGCATCACCATCAAAACGCAGCCTGGCTCCATATACCGCGGCGGCTCCGGCTCCCTGGTCTATACGGTTGACAAGGACGTGTCCGAGACCGGCATCCTTATAGGGAACTACTTTATCCCCTCTGTCAGGCAGGCAGACGGAAGCTACGTCGTCATCTATCCCTTCCCCTTCACCATGTCCGTTGCCGACTTCAAGAACGCCCTCTATGTCACGGCCAAGGACATGGCAGGCAATACGGCACGCGCGCACTTTACCGTCATGGCCTATGAAAAGAAGTTCCGCAACGACAAAATCACCGTCACGGACCAGTTTTTGCAGAACGTCCAGTCCAAGCTGGGCCATCTTGCCCCCAATGAGACGGATCCCCTAAGGTGCTATCTGACCATCAACAGCCAGGTCCGTGCCTCCAACATGGAATTCATGCGCTCCCTCTTAAGCCAGTCTGCCCAGGGAATGCTCTGGGACGGCCGCTTCATGGCCATGCCCAGATCCTCTGCAAGGGCGGGCTACGCTGACAAGCGCACCCTGATATACAACAACCAGAAGGTAGGCGAGGTCTACCACCTGGGGCTGGACCTCGCCTCCGTGCGCAATGACAAAATTCCTGCCGCCAACAACGGCACCGTTCTCTTTACAGGCGAGCTCGGAATCTACGGCAACGTGGTTGTGGTAGACCACGGCCTTGGCGTCATGACCATCTATTCCCACATGAGCGAAATAGGCGTCAGCAAGGGCCAGGCAGTGACCAAGGGCATGATACTTGGCAGGACAGGCACCACGGGCATGGCCTTTGGGGACCATTTGCACTTTGGCGTGCTGGTGGGCGGCCTTGAAGTCAATCCCATCGAGTGGCTTGACCCCAAGTGGGTTGAGAGGCTTACAAACCGCATCACCGGCAAGAACTAAAGCCAGACCATATCCATACGTTGGCAAAAGGGCGGACGGGCTTGTTCCTCCGCCCTTTTCGCTTGCCTGCGCCCCGGCTGCTGGCTGCATTCGCTCTGTCCGCCAGGCATTGGGACAATATAAGCCTGGCAGGGACGCTGGATGCGCAGCTAAGCACACAAAAAGTCCCCGGCACGTGCTTTGTGCCAGGGACTTCCCGTATCTGAGCCCGGACGCCTGATGCGTCCGGCCTGTAATTTCCAGGCTGTTATTCAGCCTTGTCTTCCTCAGAGCGGCCGGGGAGTTCCCTGCCCTGCTCCTCAAGCTGCTTCAAAAACTTCTCACGGCAGTCGTAGCTGCAAAAATGATACGTCTTGCTGCCGTCGCGCACGGTGATGGACTCATCCAGGGAAACATAGGCGCCGCAGACAGGATCCTTGACCATTTCCCCGGCAGCCACCTTGCGCTCCATGTCCTGCTTGTCCTTCTTTTCGTCGTTTTCGCGCTTCTTGAAAACGTCATTGGCAAAAAGCCTGTAGAGGATGTAGGCAGCCAGTGCCAGTACGACCCATTTAATCATGATTGCTCTCCTGGCCGTATCCGGCCGCAGTATGTGTTTCCTGATGGAAGTGTTTCCTGATAGATGACATTGTCCTGCACGGACCATGCAAGACGGTCCAGCAATAAGGTAATGCCTTCCCCTTGTATAGCAAGATCCGGGCTTATGTCACGCAGGGGAACAAGCCAGAAGGCACGCTGCACAAGGCGGGGATGGGGCAGGATGCAGACAGGATCTTTGGAAATGAAGGTGCCGCCTTTGCCAAAGAGCAGCATGTCTATGTCAATGCACCTGGGACCATAGCGCAGGGCCGGATCCGTGCTGCGCACCCTTCCTAAGCCTGCCTCGATTTCAAGAAGCCTCTGCATGAGCCGGACAGGCTCCGTGCCCCCGCCAGCCCTGAGTTCCAGGACCTGGTTGTGAAAAAAAGGCTGGTCGGCATAGTCCTGGGGCTCTGTCATGTATACGGGCGACTCCCTGGCAATTACAAGGCCGCTTTCCCTGCCCAGGGCCTCCCTGGCCATGGCAAGGCGCTCCATGGCGTCAGCTGAATTGGATCCAAGCCCCAGCCAGAACGGTATGCCGCAGGGACTGCTGCTGCCATTTCCCAGGGGGCTTACATGACTGCCCTGTATATCTTCTTCTGCCATACAGTATACGCTCCAAAGCTGTGCTGCGCAGGGGCAGCATTTCATGTGCGGCATTGTGCCATAAAGCCGGTGCAGGGTCCACACTTCATAAAAAAACGGTGCATAATGCGCACGCAGGAACGGCAGCCGCCAGAAAAGAAGGGAAAAGGCATTGGAAAAGCGGAGCGTTAGGGATATTGCAAAGGCACGGCCTGCATACTGGCAGGCACAGCATAAGAACAGTCTTCAATGCATCAGGAAGCAGTTATCATGACGGCACAAGCACCTGGATACATGCTGCTCAGGCAGCACGCACAGCAGTGGCTGGACAATTTGCTCGCTGTCAGGGGGCTCTCCCCGGCTACTGTGGCAGCCTATACGCAGGATCTCAATGACTTCCTGTCCTTTCTTAAAAACCTCTCAGCAGGCGGCAGCCAGGATGCCGCTGCCCCTGATGCCGCTTTGGGAAGGGACAGAACCGCCATAACTCCTGACACCATCCTTTTGTACCTGGCCTTCGGCCAGAGCAGGCAGCAGACGGCCAGGACGCTTGCCAGAAGGCTTGCAGCCCTGCGCTCGTATTTTGTGTGGCTGATCGACCAGGGGCACGACATTGCGAACCCCTGTGTTGATGCCGCCAATCCCTCCCTGCCCATGCATCTGCCGGCCTTTCTGTCAAAAAATGAAGTGAAGGCCCTTCTGGCTGCTCCCGATCAGTCTTCCCTGCGCGGCAGGCGCGATGCCTGCATCCTGGACATCCTCTATGCCTGCGGGCTCAGGGTGTCAGAGCTTGTATCCCTGCCGCTTGCTGCCGTTGACATGCAGCAGGGGATGCTGCGCATCTTTGGCAAGGGGTCCAAGGAAAGGCTTGTGCCTTTGCATGACAGGGCGCAGAAGCGTCTCATGGAGTACCTCGCAGAAGTCCGCCCTCTTTTTTCGCCGCAGTGCTCCCTGGTCTTCCTTAATAAAAATGGCAAAAAGCTCACCAGGCAGTATGTCTTTACGATGGTGCGGGAGTCGGCAAAGGCATGCGGCATTGAGCGCACCATCTCGCCGCATACCTTAAGGCACAGCTTTGCCACGCACCTTCTTGAAGGCGGGGCAGACCTGCGCAGCGTGCAGATGCTCCTGGGGCACAGCGACGTTGCCACCACCGAAATATATACCCATGTGCAGACTGAGAGGCTTATAAGGCTGCACCATCAGTTTCATCCCAGGTGCAGGGGAGAGAGAAGCTGAAGCGCAGCTGCTGACAAAAAGGCCTCCCTTCCCTTTTGCAGCCTCTGGCTGGTGTTACCCGGCCAGTGACTGGCTGAAGAGGAAAAGGAGGCCTTTGCCTTATGCCCGATTCATGATGAACCGGGCTTATTGGTACGCTTTAGAACTCATAGACCATGATGCAGTTGCCGGAGATGCCCTGCTTCTGGCCTACATAGCCCTGCACGCCGAGGTTCAGGGAAAGGGGCACGCTTTGAGAAGGCCTCATGACAAGGCCCAGCTCGCCCATGCCAGAGCTTCCCTCAAAGCTTGGGGATGCCACGGGATGGCCAAAGGCCCTTGAGTCGCAGGAACCGGAGAACTCATGCTCGAAGGCTGCGCCGATGTAGGGGCTGAAGCGCTCTGAACCCTTGTAGGAGTACCTGACACCCAGGCGGATCCTGTTGGAATCCATGTCGTCGTACTCAAACTTGTCCGACGTTGTCAGGGTGTCGTCCGTGCCCTGCACCCTGGACCAGATGTACTTGCCGTAGAGGTCAAGGTCATGGCCTTCGGCAAAGTTCCAGATGTAGCCTAAGCCGCCGTGCAGGCTGTAGTAGGGGCTGTCCATGTCAAACTTGGCAACCCTGCCGC
>CAVJEZ010000101.1:0-7203 GCA_963648625.1 Odoribacter splanchnicus | reverse complement strand
CAGGCTTCAACACCGTCTAGCGTGCGGCCCCTGGCAGGCTCAGCCTGTAGGAGGAATTGGGAGCCGAGCGCATAATGGGCTCAGTCGATCTGGGCTGCACCGCAGGAGCAGCCGGCTGTGCCTGGGCGGCAGAGGCGGATGCGGGAACGCCTTCCTGGCCCGTGCCTGCTGCCTCTGCCGATCCGTCCAGCGACGGATCCTGGGGAAGGCCGCGCATTTCCACAGCCTGCACGGCTGCTTCCCTGGCTTCCTTCATGGCTCCTGAATCAGCCAGCACGGTTCCGCCGGCGCCAGCCTGCACCATAAAGAGCTTCTGCGAGGCAATGCCCTGCTTTGTGTAGGAAATGGGGGCCATGGCAAAGGTCATGGAAGAGGTTATGCGGGCCGCATCGGTAACTTCCTGCGATGAGGGACGGCCTGAAATGGCAAGGCGGGCGGCAAATCTGGCAAAGTCATATCCCAGTGCGCCCCAGAAATTGCCGAAGCTTGTATTGGCAAGGGAAGCAGGGGCGCTGTTGCGCAGGAAGGCGCTGGGCCAGGCGACAAGGCCATACCTGCCGGATTCCTGGTTGCCGCGCACATTGGCGTCATCCCAGAGCGTTGTGCCGATCATGTACAAACGGTCCTCGCCGTTGCTGGCAAAGGCAGTATGCACCTGGGTGAGGCGGCGCCAGGTGTCAGTCAGGAAGACTGCCTTGAAGGGCGTCTGGGGAAGCAAAGTCCCTGTTGCCTCATTGGCCTGGGGATTGATGACAGGCTTGAGCAGCTCGCCCCACTGCGCCGGGTCGCCCTCGGCCGTTATGCGCTGCAGGGCTATGCCCCTGGCTGCCAGGTTTTTGTCAAGAAGGGCAAGATAGGCATTGGAGTACGCATCGTTCGGGCCGAAGGATGCCACTGAGGTAACGCCGAGGCTGTCTGCGACAAAATTGGCGCAGGCTTTTACCTGGTCATCTATGCTGTGGAAGAAGCGCCAGGCACGTGTTCCCTCGTCCCCGGAAGGCAGCTTGCTGCGGAAGGCAAAGACAACCCTCTTTTCCAGTATGCCGGCGGCCTTTATCTGGGCATAGGCCCCGTCTGACAGCAGGCCGCCGATGACAGTGTCCTCAGGCAGCTGGCCCACCTGCTCAAGCCACGTGCCGTCCGTATAAATTACACGTATCTGTGCGGGATTTCTCGATGCAGCCTGGGAAGAGGCGCCGAGCTTTGCACCGTCTATCAGGGCCTTCACAACCTTGACAGCCCCTGTGCGCGGCACAAGCAGGGCAACAGTCGCAGCATGGGGCTTCCCTGCCTCAGGCTTCTGGGGACCAGGCTTCTGCCCGCCCTGCATCATGGCGCAGCCCGAGAGAAGAAGCATCGAGGCGATAACCGCAAAAACACAAATATTTTTAAGCAATGAGTGAAATCTTTTCACAGAAGAATCTCCCACTATGGATGCTCGGCAAAAAAGCTGCCGGGCACAAGATACAGGAGGTACAGTCCTGCCGGCATGATATGCTTCAAAGTACCTCATCACTTCTTAAAAGCACTTCTGCCTGCATGCCGGGACCAGGGGTATGCTTCATGCCCCTGGCAGGGGAACGGCACATACCCTGAGCCATTGTTTTTAGTATACGAGGCGCTCAGAGGCAAGAGCAGGACACATGAGGGGCTGCCCTTGCACAAAGGCCGTTCATATACGCAAAAAGGCGCCGGGAAAGGCTGCTTATGCAGCCCTTTCCGGCGCCTGTACATGCTTAGGATGCTTTAGTTTTTAACTTCGGTGAAGTCGGCATCAACGACATCGTCATCGGGCTTGGACTGTCCGCCCTGCTGGCCGGCAGCACCGGCACCTGCACCGGCGGCTCCGGCCTGGGCGCCCTGCTGCTGGTAGAGCTGTTCAGCCAGCTTGTGGGCAGACTGGGACAGCTTCTCGGCAGCGGCATTGATTGCGGCAACGTCGTCGCCCTGCATGGCGGTCTTCAGGGAAGCAATCATGCCCTCGACATCGCTGCGCAGTTCTGCGGGAACCTTGTCACCCAGGTCCTTAAGGGACTTCTCGGTGCCATAGATGAGGCTGTCAGCCTTGTTGCGGGCCTCGATGAGCTCCTGCTTCTTCTTGTCCTCGCCGGCATTGGCTTCAGCTTCCTTGACCAGGCGCTGGATGTCTTCTTCGGAAAGGCCGGAAGAGGCAGTGATGCGGATGGACTGTTCCTTGCCTGTGCCCATGTCCTTGGCGGACACATTCACGATGCCGTTGGCATCAATGTCAAAGGTCACCTCAATCTGGGGAATGCCGCGGGGCGCCGGAGGAATGCCGGCCAGGTCAAAGCGGGCCAGGGTCATGTTGTCGGCTGCCATGGGACGCTCGCCCTGCAGGACATGGATGGAAACAGAGGGCTGGTTGTCGGATGCGGTCGTAAAGACTTCGCTCTTCTTGGTAGGAATGGTGGTGTTACGGTCAATAAGACGGGTAAACACGCCGCCCATGGTCTCAATGCCGAGGCTCAGGGGAGTAACGTCGAGCAGGAGGATGTCTTTCACATCGCCTGCGAGGATGCCGCCCTGAATGGCTGCGCCCATGGCCACCACTTCGTCGGGGTTCACGGAACGGTTGGGTTCCTTGCCGAAGAACTCGCCCACGGTCTTCTGCACCAGGGGCATACGGGTCATGCCGCCGACAAGCAGCACTTCGTCAATGTCCTTGGGAGAGAAGCCGGCGTCGCTCAGTGCCTTGGAGCAGGGGCCCTTTGTACGTTCGATGAGGTCCTGGACCATGCTCTCAAAGCGGGCACGGGACAGCTTCATGACCAGGTGCTTGGGGCCTGTCGCATCAGCGGTGATGAAGGGCAGGTTGATTTCGGCTTCCATGGAAGTGGAAAGGTCTTTCTTGGCCTTTTCGGCAGCTTCCTTAAGGCGCTGCAGGGCCATGCTGTCCTTGCTGAGGTCAATGCCACCGTTCTGGGCTTTGAACTCATCGACAATCCAGGTGATGATGCGCTGGTCAAAATCTTCGCCGCCCAGGAAGGTATCGCCGTTTGTGGCGCGCACTTCGACGACGTTGTCGCCGACTTCCAGGATGGAAATATCAAAGGTGCCGCCGCCAAGGTCGAACACGGCAATCTTTTCGTTGTTCTTCTTGTCAGCGCCGTAAGCCAGGGAGGCTGCGGTGGGCTCGTTGATGATACGCTTGACTTCCAGTCCGGCGATGCGGCCTGCGTCTTTTGTGGCCTGGCGCTGTGCGTCGTTAAAGTAGGCGGGAACTGTAATGACAGCTTCCTTCACGGGCTCGCCCAGGTAGGCTTCGGCATCGGCTTTCAGCTTGGCCAGGATCATGGCCGACACTTCGGGAGCGCTGTAGGTGCGTCCGTCAACTTCCACGCCGGCATCGCCGTTGGCAGCCTTGGTGATTTTGTAGGGAGAGCTGGTCTGCCAGCGGGCAACCTCGGGGGCGTCATACTTGCGGCCCATCAGGCGCTTGATGGCAAAGATGGTGCGCTGGGGATTGGTTACAGCCTGGCGCTTTGCGATTTCACCGACAAGACGCTCTTTATCCGTAAAGGCTACGATGGACGGTGTTGTGCGTCCGCCTTCGGGGTTTGTAATGCACTTGGCCTCGGTGCCTTCCATAACGTAGACACATGAGTTTGTCGTACCAAGGTCAATACCGATAATTTTTGACATGATATGTTAGCCTCCACAGTACATGACTGATGAAATATTTGCTTATTTGGTATCGAGGGAGGCAGTCTGTTTTCATTGCCTCTTTCGATACCCGATAAATAAGACGTAGTTTTCTCTAGTCCAGATCTACAGGAATAATTTTTTTGCCATTTGTTTCTGGCCGGGCCAGGATGGCTTCCCTTCCCTGCCGTGCCCCAGGCATCCACGCCGGGGGAGCATAACTTCATAACTTTTTGATTTTACGCAAGTTTTTAATATACTCTTTTATCGCGGACAAAACGCAGAAGCCCCGGGCCTCACTGTAGTCATGAGAAGCCCGGGGCTGGTGCTTTTTCAGGGAATGAGCTCTTTTTGTCAGGCAGGGGTGCGGGTTGCAGGCTCAAGAAAGACAAGGGAAACCCTGCGCCCCAGCACTTGCTGCATTCTGTCCTCGCAGCGCGCCGTCCTTGCCTTTTCCAGAGGTGCGGGACCGAGGCAGGGGGCCGAAAGCACAACTTCATTTCCCCGCTGCACAAAAAGTGCCTTATTCACAACAGAACTGTGTCCCTTATCCATGGCCTCGGCCAGGGCCAGAAAAAGTGAGGCCGTCATAATCTCATCCGGACATCCTGTTTTCTGCACCTTGGACAGATACTTGTCTATTGCCTTGGCCCTGTGCAGAAGAGTCAGCATCGCTATGATGCGCACCTCTTTCTTGGCAAAGCCCAGCAGTTCGGTGTTGCTGATAAGGTAGTGGCTGTGCTCATTGTGTCTTGCAAAGGAGATAAAGATGCCGGCATCGTGCAGCAGCGAGGCAAACCAGAGGTATTCCCTGAATCTGTCGTCAAGGGCATGCAGGCCGAGATTCTTTGCCGAATCAAAGAGGGAAAGGGCAAGTTCTGCAACATGGCGGCTGTGCTTTTCTTCAAAGCGGCACGATCTGGCCAGCCGCAAAACACTCTGCTCGCGTATACCGGTACCCTGCTGGACAAAGCAGTGGCAGTTCCGTTCCACATATTCCCTGACCATGCCGTCGCGCAGGCCCCTGGATGAGATGCGTATGGTCCTGAAGGACGTCTCTTCAAGAACGGTCTGCAAAATGGCCGCACCAGGAATGATGACATCCAGCCTTTTGGGATTGAGCCCAGGCACCTGGATCCTTTTTTCCCGCGGACAGGAACAAAGCTCCTGGACAGCTTCGCAAAGCCCGCTGTACGTCAGAAAGGCCGACGATGCCTGATCCGTCAGGGCGCAGGCTATTTCAGCCAGGTTCTGCGCAGTTCCCGAGCTTGCCACAAGTTCTGTCAGATTCAGCCCGGCAAGCCGCCTGAAAGCATGGACGCCCTCATTGCGCACATACATCTTCATGGCTTCATACTGGGCCTGGGTGACGGCCTTTTTTCCTGTGGGGAACAGATTGGACAGCCGCACGCAGCCGATTTTCAGGGATTCCAGGACCCTGGCCTCGTCCGAGCTTGCGGCAATCATTTCCGTGGAGCCCCCGCCAATATCAAGGTACATGCGCAGGTCAGCGCTTTTCTCAAGATACTGGGAGACGCCGCGCCAGATAAGGCGGGCCTCTTCCCTGCCGGAAATGACCATCATGTCTATGCCGGTTCTTTCCCTGACTTCTGCCAGAAAGGCTTCGCCGTTGGCTGCGTCACGGACGGCTGCAGTCGCTACGGCAGAATAGTCTTCAACGCCGTAGCTTTTGCACATGGCCGCAAAGGCGCACAAGGTGTCCATTGTCCTGCCCATGGCCTCAGGCTGGAGCTTGTGGGCTACCATGGCTCCTTCGCCAAGGCGGACCATGTGCTTTGCCTCGTTGAGCACGCGCACTTGTCCGCCTGGCGTAATGCGGGCCACAAGCAGGCGCAGGGAGTTGCTGCCAAGATCGATAAAGCCTACGACGCGTCCGCGGCTGTTTTCAGGTATCAGGCATGCTGTCATATCTATACTCCCTGCAGAATCAGGAACCAGGCTGTCCGGTCAGGCTGTCCTAATCTGCCACTGTTCCGTCCTGCCTCACGGCAATGGCTTCCTTCAGAAGCATCTCCTGGGCATTGACGGCTTCCTCGCCTTCCTTCTGCACGACACGGACATATGATCCGTCAGCCTGCATTTCCCAGCACTGCTGATTGTCTGCCAGCTGCCAGCCAAGGACATGGTTGCGGATATAGGCCTTCTTGCTCTCGTCAAGAATCGGGACGCACACCTCTATCCTGCGGTCAAGGTTTCTGGGCATAAGGTCGGCACTGCCGATATAGAGCCTGCCTGCGCCTCCGGCACGGAACCAGTAGGCACGGACATGCTCAAGATAGCGGCCGACAATGGAGCGCACGCAGATATTGTCGCTGATGCCCGGAATGCCGGGACGCAGGCAGCAGATGCCGCGGATGATAAGCTGCACGCGCACGCCGGCCTGGGATGCCTGGTAGAGGGACTTGATGATTTCCTTGTCAACAAGCTGGTTGCACTTCAGAATGATCTCGCCTCCGCCAAACTCCCTGTGCAGCTCAACTTCCTGGCGGATGAGGTCAAGCAGCCCTGAGCGCATGCTCACAGGAGAGACAAGGATCCTGCGGAAGTGCTCCTGCCTGGCATAGCCGGTCATGACATTGAAAAGGTCGGTGACATCGGCACAGATGTCGGGATTGCAGGTGAGAAGCCCCATGTCCGTATATATCTTGGCCGTATTGGGATTATAGTTGCCTGTGCCTATATGGACGTAGCGGGTAACGCCCTCCACTTCCCTGCGGACCACAAGGCAGAGCTTGGCATGTATCTTCATGCCGACAATGCCATACACGACATTGACGCCGACTGCTTCCAGCTCCTCAGCCCAGGTGATGTTGCGTTCCTCGTCAAAGCGGGCTTTCAGCTCCACAACGGCTGTTACCTGCTTGCCCCTGCGGCGGGCCTCCACAAGTGACTTGACGATGGGCGAATTGTTGCCCACGCGGTACAAAGTCTGCTTGATGGCAATAACCGACGGGTCAACGGCTGCTGCCTGGATAAAGTCCAGTATGGGCGTAAAGCTTTCATAGGGATGGTGCAGGAGGATGTCCCCCTCGCGGATCCTGGCAAAATAGGTGCTTTCAAGATGCAGGACATGGCCCGGCACATTGTCCAGCTTTAAGTTGGGCCTGTCGGCACTGTAGAGGGCCATGAGATCGGAGAAGGCCATGGGCCCCCTCACTGTGTAGACCTGGTAGGGCTTGAGCCTCAGCTTCTTGATCAGGAATTCCCTGAGATCGGCCGGCATGCCATGGGCAGTCTCAAGCCGTACCACATCGCCGAAACGGCGTTGGTCAACAAGGTCCTTGACGGCCTGCAGCAGGTCGTCGGCCTCGTCTTCCTCTATTTCCACGTCGGTATTGCGGGTAATGCGGAAGCAGCCCGAGGACACAACCTCATAGCCCGGGAAGAGCGTGCCCAGGTATTCCTGCACCATCTCTTCAAAAAGCAGGATGTCCGTATCACGCATATTGGTGACAAGGCCCAGTTCCGCATAGGACTTGCCCTTCTTGCCCCTGGGCACAAAGATAAGGCGGGGCACAT
>CAVJEZ010000100.1:0-7238 GCA_963648625.1 Odoribacter splanchnicus | reverse complement strand
CCCATGGGCACGCCGGCATTGCCGACAGCGGCCAGCACCGAGATAAAGACCCAGGTAATCATGGTGCCGGAAGTAATGGGAATGCCTGCATTCTGCATGAGGAAGAGCGAGGTCACCAGGATGAAGGCAGCGCAGCCGTTCATGTTGATGGTGGTGCAGATGGGCAGGACAAAGCGCGTTACGCGGCGATCAAGCCCGAGATTGACTTCGGCAGAGGCCAGTGTGACAGGCAGCGTGCCTGCAGAGCTTTTGGAAAAGAGGGCCACGCACAGGGCAGGGAACATGCCCTTGAACACGGTGATCGGATTGGCAAAGCGCAAAACCAGGAAAATGGGCAGGATGATGAAGAACTGTATCAGGTTGCTGCCGATGATGACCGTGGTGTACTGGCCTAAGGCGCCCACAATGATGCCGGCCTCTATCTGGGAGACAAGCTGTCCTGTAAAGGCCATGATGCCAATGGGCAGCACGGCCAGCAGGGCCCTGATGAGCGTGAAGAGCACTTCCTGCAGGCCGTTGACAAAGGCCACGATGAGATCGCGGTGATCTGTCTTGGGCATGAAGGCCAGGGCAAGGCCTATGGCTGCGGCAATGAGCATGACGGACAGGACGTTGCCGGAGACAAAGGGCTGCAGGATGTTGTTGGGTATGACCGACAGTATGTGGTCATAGTAGGACATGGTGCCGAATTTTTCGGGAACCTGCTCTGTCAGGGCCTGGGTTGCAATGTTGTCAGGCGAGATGAACACGAACAGGGCCAGGGCTATGACGCTTGCCGTCACCGTGGTGGTCAGGGTGTAGAAGACGGCATGGCCGAAAATCCTGCCGGTTTCGCGCTTGGCGCCCACTGCTGCCAGGGTCGTGATGACGGCCAGGGCAATGACCGGGACTGCCACGAACTGGAAGAGCCTCGTGAAGACGGTTGCTATGAAGTTAAAGAGGTCGTTAATCTGGGGTACCTGCAGATAGCCCAGTATGCCGCCGACGAGCATGGCCAGAAACCATAGGATGATGCGCCGTACTCCGGACTTGTTGTTTTTGGCCGCCTGGTCCAGCGAGCGGGTCGTCTCCTTTTCCACGCGGTTGTGTTCCTGTAAGTTGTCCATCTGTCCTCCCCATTGCAAGACATTTTGCAAGACTATTGCAAGTCATTGTGCAAAACATAGAGTGTTGCAGCCTGTATGGGGGACAGAAAAGCGTGCTCCCGTGCCTCATCTGACTGTCAAACCAAGCAAGTTGTACGATCCGTACAGGGCAGGAGATCCGGTAAGCTTCCGTCTCCTGCATCGTCCGCACCGTTATTTTAAAAGTATATATCAGACTAAGGGCCTTTCTGCCAGACCGGGCGTCCCGCTTTTTCCAGGGGCCGGCAGGCCCTGTTCCATGGCCAGCAGGCGCTCCTTTAGGGCAGGGCCCCCGATGCTTTCGCAGAAGAGGCTGAACCCTCCTGTGCGTCCTCCTTTCCCGGTCAGCCTGTGGCAGGGAATGAAGAGGGGCAGATGGTTGGAGGCTGCGGCATGCCCGACAGCCCTTGCCAGATGAAGCCCGCCAAGCCTTACGGCCACATCCCCGTAAGTGCCTGTCCTGCCGTATGGGATGCGCAAAAGCTCCTGCCATACCCTGTGCTGGAAGGCTGTGCCCTTTGGGGCCAGCGGCACGGTGAAGGCTGTCCTTTTCCCTTTAAGATACTGCACAAGCTCTTCTTCTGCCTGGCAGGCCAGGGCCTCGCAGGCCGCCTTTTCAGCCGTGTATTCCGGACATGCCGGCTCAGTCCTTTCATCCATGCTCTCAGGCACGGCTGAAGAAAAGGAAACCAGGCCTCCCGGTTCTGCCACAAGGTACATGGTTCCAAGGAGGGGAAGCCGGACAATGTGTGTGATTTGTGCGTGTTTTGGCATAGGCTCAAAGTATTCCAGACTGTCTCAGAGCATCGCAAAGGGATCGAGATCAAGGAAGAGCTTCAGCTTTGAGGCGCATTTCTGGCTCAAGGCGTCATGGTAGAGCTTTCTTGCGCATCCCCAGTCATCCGTTTTCAGCAGGCACTGGTAGCGCATGATGTTGTTGAGCACAGGCAGGGGCGAGGGAACGGGCCCTAGAAGAGGCAGGTTCCGTTCCTTTGCCGCGGCCCTGATCCACGCTTCCATCTCCTGCATGGCACAACTTGCGTCCTCATCGCCGCGATCATGGGAAAAGCGGATGAGGGTGACATGGGAAAAGGGCGGATAGCGGAATCTCTGCCGCCTGGCCAGTTCCTCGGCATAAAAGCCCTCATAGTCCGCATTAATGATGTACTTCCAGCAGTAGTGGTTTGTGTTGCGGGTCTGGATAAGCACTTTTCCGGGCTTTTCGCCGCGTCCGGCACGCCCCGAGGACTGCACCAGCAGCTGGAAGGTCCTCTCGGCTGCCCTGTAGTCGGGAAGCCCCAGCCCCAGATCGCCGTCAGCCACCACAGCCAGGGTCACGTCCGGAAAATGATGCCCCTTGGAGACCATCTGCGTGCCGACAAGGATGTCTGCCTCATGGGCGGCAAACCTGGCCAGCATTTCCTCCATGGCGCCTTCCTTGCGGGTTGAGTCCCTGTCAAAGCGCAGGACCTCGCGCCCGAAGCGGGCCGCAAGATAGTCGGCAAGCCTTTCTGTCCCTTCTCCCATGGGCAAAAAGTGCATCTGGCCGCAGGAAGGGCATGGTGCCGGAAAATCAAGGGAGTAGCCGCAGTAGTGGCAGAGCAGGCGGCCAAGCTCGCGATGGAAGCTGAGCCCCACAGAGCAGTTGGGGCAGGACAGGGTTGATTTGCAGTCAGGGCAGTAGACAAGGGGCGCAAAGCCGCGCCTGTTTAAGAGGATAATGGCCTGCTCGCCCCTGGCAACGGTTTCATCCAGGGCCTTGAGGGAGACTGGTGCAAGCAGCGTGTCCTTTTCGTCCATGAAGCGCCGCTTGTCTATAGTCACCAGTTCCACGGGCGGAAGCGTGCTTTTTCCTATGCGGCCCGGCAGGCGCAGCACAGGCAGAAGGCCGTTGCTTGCGGCATACCAGGTCTTGATGTCCGGCGTGGCCGATCCCAGCAGAAGCAGGGCCTTTTCCTGCTTTGCCTTGAACCAGGCCACTTCCTTTGCATGGTAGGGAACGCGCGTCTCCTGCTTGAAGGCTGCATCGTGCTCTTCATCCATAATGATGCAGCAAAGGTTGCGTATGGGCAGAAAGAGGGCGGACCTTGTGCCTATGACAATGCAGGGCGTCTTTTTGCGGGCCATCTCCCTGAACGTCGCTTCCCTGCGCACCTGGCTCTGGTAGCCGTGGTAGAAAACGATATCGGCATTTGGGAGCGCCTGGGTGCAGTCCTTTCTGAGCTTGTGGGCAAGCGCCACCTCAGGGGCCAGGAGCAGCACGGAGCTGCCTTTTTCAAGGGCTGCCTGCATGACTTTGATATAAACGGCTGTCTTGCCGGATCCAGTCACGCCGAAGAGCAGCCTCTGGGATGTCTTTGTCCTGTCCAGCAGCGGAATGAATGCATCAACGGCTTTTTGCTGGTCTTCTGTCAGCGTGAAGGAAAAGGGGCTTGCCGGCTCGGCCAGCAGTTCCTGCAGTTCCTCGCTTCTCCTGTCGTCCAGGTCCGACTCAAGCCTGATGAGCCCGGCCCTGAGCAGGGACTGCACCACTGAGGCGCTTCCTGCCCCCAGCTCCCTCACCAGGGCCCTGTGGTTGGTGGCCCCGTGCAGCATGAGGTACTCAAGGCATTTTATCTGCTTTTGCGCATTGGGACGCACAGGCCAGGGCGGTGAGCAGGCCAGTATGCAGCGCTCGCTTCTGGCCGCATCCTGCCTTGGCGGCAGAAGCTGCGCCCTGCCTGAGACAAGCTCCCCGGCAATTTTTTCCTTAAGGGCCTTAGGGAGCGTTGTGATGTCCTTTAGGTGCAGGAGGGCTTTTTCCTCTGCCTTTGCTGGCTCCCCTGCCTGCTGTTTCTTTTTCTGGACGTCCAGCCTGCGCAGCGTGACATTAAGATCCTTTAAGAAAGGCAGCATCATGCCGGCTGCAGTGCCTGGAGCCAGGCAGTAGCGCTCGGAGACGGCCAGGAGAAGCCCTGTGTCGTCAGCTGTCAGCAGAGGCTCTGTTTCCAGGGGCCAGGAGACGTTTTTGAGGCGCACGCCGGCAGGCGCTTCAACATCCAGCCTGTATATAATGCCAGCCCTTAAAGGCCCTCTGCCGAGAGGCACTGCTACCCGCATGCCTTCCTTCCAGAACGCATCCGGAAAGCAGCCGGGCAGGCCGTAGGTCAGGTTCTGAAAAGGCGGCACAAGCAGGGTGATGAGCGCATTCAAGGCTGTCCTTCCTGCCGGCTATTGCTGCTTGTTGTCAGGATCGTCCTGGCTTTCAGGCTCTGCGTCAGCACGGAGCGACATGAAGAGGGGCGGATTGGAAGAGCCCGGGAAGATGTCTTCCTTTTTTGCCGCCAATGCCAGCGGCAGCACCTCGCTCACATCGGAGACGAAGACAAGATCCATGCCGTCAGTCACTTCCTTGGGTATGTCAACAAGATCGCGCTTGTTGTCGGCAGGAACAATGACCTTCATGATGCCGGCACGCCTGGCAGCCAGCAGCTTTTCGCGCAGGCCGCCTATGGGCAGGACCCTGCCGCGCAGGGATATTTCGCCTGTCATGGCCACGTCGTTGCGCACCGGTATGTTGAGCAGGGCGCTGGTGATGGCAGTGGCTATGGTGATGCCTGCAGACGGGCCGTCCTTGGGCGTTGCCCCGTCAGGAACATGCACATGGATGTCCACTTTCTTGTGGAAGTCCCTGGCCAGGCCCAGCTCAGCAGCATGGGCCCGCACATAGGAAAGGGCTGCCTTGCAGGACTCCTGCATGACGTCGCCCAGCTTGCCGGTAGTGGCAACCTGGCCCGTGCCTGACATGATGCCCGTTTCCACAAAGAGGATCTCGCCGCCCATGGCAGTCCAGGCCAGGCCTGTGCAGACGCCTACGGCCGGCTCCTTTTCCATGGTGTCATGGCGGCTGGACGGGGCTCCGTATATGCCTTCCAGATCAGCGGGCGCAACGTCGAACTGCCAGTCCATGTCGTTGTGCTCCAGCATCCTGACTGCTGCCGTGCGGCAGAGCTTGGCAATCCTGCGCTCAAGGGAGCGGACGCCGGCCTCGGACGTATACTCGCGCATGATGCACTTAAGCGTCTCGTCGCTCACTTTAAGGTTGCAGTCCCTGATGCTGTTTTCCTTTATCTGCTTGGGCAGCAGGAACTGGCGGGCTATATGGAACTTTTCCGTTTCCAGGTAGCTGTGCAGCCGGATGACTTCCATGCGGTCCAGCAATGGCGCCGGAATGCTTTCCAGGGAGTTGGCCGTGGTGATGAAGAAAATCTTGCTTAAGTCGTAGTCCAGGTCCAGGTAGTGGTCCATAAAGGTGCTGTTCTGCTCAGGATCAAGCACCTCAAGCAGGGCCGCTCCCGGATCGCCGCGCTCGGAGCTGGTCAGCTTATCGATTTCGTCAAGGCAGAAGAGGGGATTGTTGGTCTTCACCCTCTTGAGCGACTGGATAATCTTGCCGGGCAGGGCGCCTACATAGGTGCGCCTGTGGCCGCGTATCTCGGCCTCGTCGCGCACGCCGCCAAGGGAAAGGCGCAGGTATTCGCGCCCTGTGGCCTCGGCTACGGACTTTGCAAGGCTCGTCTTGCCCACGCCGGGAGGCCCCACAAGGCAGAGGATGGGCCCGCGTATGCCCTTTGAGAGCTTCTGCACGGCCAGGTATTCCAGGATGCGCTCCTTGGGCTTTTCTATGCCGTAATGGTTGTTGTCCAGAATTGCCCTGGCACGGGCCAGATCAATGTCTGCCTCTGCCATTTTGTTCCACGGCAGGGCCAGGATCCAGTCCAGATAGTTGCGCAATATGGTGTATTCCGGAGCCATGGACGTCATGCCGCGCAGCTTTCTGACTTCGGCAAGGCCGCGCTCCCTGGCTGCATCGGGAAGATCCTTTTCCTTCAGGCTTTTTTCCAGCTTGTCCAGCTCTTCCTGCGGATCGCTCTCCCTGCCAAGCTCCTTGTTAATGACCCTGAGCTGTTCGGTAAGATAGTAGTCGCGCTGGTTTTTCTCCATCTGCTCGTTCACGCGCTTCTGGATGAGCTTTTCCAGGCTGGCATTGGAGATGGCCATTTTCAGCTGGCCATAGACGGCTTCCAGGCGGGCGCTTATGTCCAGCATTTCCAGGATCTTCTGCTTTTCCGCAGGCCTGGCCTGGATGCGTGACATGACAGAGTCAGCCAGGGCAGCCCCGTCGCGGAGCGCACGCAGGCTGGCGATGATTTCCGGGGAAAAATTCTGGTCCCGGCCTTCCATGTCCTGCAGCGAGGCATGTATGAGATCCCTGGTGGCTGTCGTGGCAGCGCTGCTTCCTTCAGCTTCGGACAGCGGCTCCACATGGGCAGTGAGCGTGCTGCCCGTGCCTGAGACAGAGACAAGCCTTGCCCTGTACATGCCTTCGAGCAGCACTTTGATGTCTGTCCCCTGCTGGTGGTACATCTGTATGACGCGGCACACCACGCCTGTCTCGTACATGCTTTCCTGGCTGATGCCGCCGGCCGCGTCCCTGGATTTGCACAGGACGGCAAAGAGCCGCCTTGACTTGGACTTGTAGGCGCGTTCTGCTGCCGAAATGGTTTCTTCCCTGGAAACGTAGAGCGGCAGAATGGTATGGGGAAAAACGACCAGGTTTGCCAGGGGGAGCAGCGGCATGCTGCGGGTGGGCCTTTGGCTGCTGTCTGAAGAAATAAGCTCGGTCATTGAATTCCTTAGGGCATCATTGCAAGAAAACAGGAGGATGATGCCGGCTGTATGCTGGTTATATGGTTGGAAACAGAATGGCTGAAAAGACAAGTATAAGATTAGGATAAGATTAAGGATAAGCCTGACTTCATAGCCTTTATGCCTGCAAAAGGCAACGAGGGGACAGGGGAAAAACAGGCCTGGGAAGGGCCGGAAGAAAGCCTGAAAAGGCTGCACCGGGCTGTCCTGCCCGGCTGCCTCTGCCTTGTAACATTATATATTGCATCTCTTTGTGATTATGGCACTTTTTTCACAAGGTGCACAAACTGGACAGCCTTGCTGGAAAACAATATAAAGCAGGCATAAACCGTAGAACCTACGGTTGCAACTACGGCAGGGGAGGATGCCACGCAAATGCCTGTCCACATATCGGCTGGAGCACTTGTCCATGTCCAAATTTCCGCT
>CAVJEZ010000099.1:2166-7264 GCA_963648625.1 Odoribacter splanchnicus | reverse complement strand
AGGCGATAACAGACCGAATCAACGGCAAGTACGCACTGTCGTAAAACAAGAGGCAAACCTCTGGCTCAGTTGTTTGGATAGGGATTAGAACTGTCGTGATGGCAGTGGCGGATGTGGCTGATTACGCAGAAGCATGTGCATGCTTCCGGATACAGTTGCATCCGCCGAACAGTAACGCTGGGCTCTTGAAATGGTCTCTTAAATGCTCACAGGGCCATCGCTGTTAAGGAAGAGCAGATGTCCCAGACATGTCTGACTGTTTGAAAAGCTATTGAGCCCGGCAACAATATTTGGGCTGGATGAATGATGTCTCTATGATGAGCTGAAGGCAACGGGCTGTTATCTTCTTGCAGAAAAGCAAAAAGGCAAAGAAAGCGAAGGCAAAACAGCCTGCACAGGTGTTCGGGGATTTAAAAAACAGCTTTGATAGCCTCAAATGTTGCCCGAAGTAACTAAATTTTTGCATTCAGCGATCAGCAGGAGGAAGGCAATATGCGGCTGGGTACTGCAAATGCTGCTAACTGGAAGAATGATTATATTCGAGAAGGCTGGGAGAAAGGTTTGAAGAAAGGTATCGGAAAGTGTTTACGGGTTATGCTAGAGGGCCGTTTTGGTACGCTCCCAGAATCTGTAAATTCCTTTATCGCTTCTTCTGATTCGGATTCCCTGCTGGCATTGCTACGCTTTGCCGTTACAGCAACATCTTTGCAGGCGATAACAGAACATATCAAGGAGATATCTGTCCTCGCTGACTGACTTTGGGTTTAAGAACTGGCGTGCGGACGGAGACGGATTACAGCTGAGGTTGACTTGCTGTGAAAGACGGGAGTTGCTGTTACCCCAGCAGAAACAGCGGGGATGAATTCCATCTAGTCTGCAGGCCCGGCTGGAAGCATCAGGGGAAAGAACGCAGTCAGTTCAGGTGCAGGCATAGGCGGCGAAATAGAAGAGATACAGTCAGACATCCTTTGGGGCATCGTTTTCGGGCTTTTGGCCTGCTGTCATGACGCCCTGCCGGGGTGTTTTTATGCGTTCCTTTTGTACTGTGTCTGGCTTCCTTTGCCATCCTTGAACAGCAGGCCCTGTGCAGTCATGCGCCTGAGTATGCGGCTGGAAGTTGCCTGGCTTACGCCAAGCAGCGTGTCTGCATCTCTTCGGGCTATGTGTCCGTTTTGTGCAATAAAGTCGAGAATTTGCTCTTCCACACTTTGTAAACGACGGGAATCAGAGAATCTTTCTTCTTCCTGTGTGTTGCGGTTGGGCAATGTGATTTTGAAGGCATTGGCGGTCACTTCTATTTTTGGGTGCAGTCCGCTTCCCTCATACGATTTCATAATTTTCGGCAAGCCGGTACCGTAAGCTTCAATGAGCTCCAAACGACAGAAAACAGCCGCAAGACTTGTGTTTCTGCAAATTGAAAGACCAAGCAGGATGTCATCCAGTTCAAGCCCCTCAGCCAGGCCGCCCGCAGATACAAATTCAATGCGGTCTTTATAGACGCTGATATGCGTACTGGCTCTGATTGAATACTCCCTGTGGACAAGTGAGTTTATCAGTGCTTCACGCAGTGCGTCTTCAGGGTAGCTGCGGGTATCTGTGCGGTACAGGCCTTTGATTGTTGCTCTTGTCTCGTTAAACAGGTCAAGATAGGCGTATGTTTCTTCCATCTGCCTGAACAGGGACCCGCCAAATTCCCGGCTTTTCTGGACGTTGCTTTTATCTGTTCCGGCAAAGACAGCTGCTTTTATCGTACTTGTGCACTGATCAGATAAAAGCATTGCAACATTGGACCAGATGCCGTTCGGAGACACCAGCCCGAGCGTTTGCATTTCTGCCTTGTCAAACGGAATATTCCGTCTGGAAAACTGCTCGGCAGCCGCTGTGAAGGTGAGGTTTTGTTTCGAAGAGCGTCTGTTTTCAAATGTCATCCTGTTTACAGTATTCTTCATTGTCACTCCTTATCACCTCTCATCACTTCTTATCATTTCTTGTCACTGCTTGTCATGCCTGTCCTGAGAGGCAAGCTGGATAGGGCCTGTAATCAGGAACAGACTGGCAGTTCCCAGATGGCCGCAGATATTGTACCCTGTGTGGTGAAAAGCTTTCAGCCCGGATGCCCCAGAGGTGTCTTCCGGCTGAAAGTTAAGAGGCATGTCCGGGCAGATTAAAGGAGGATGCGATAAAACCTGCGGCTGAAGCAACGACAGGATCGCATAGTTTTGATGAAGGAAGCAGCATTCTGGGAACCAATGGCAGACAACTGCGTGCGCTGCAGGCTTTGTTTTCATGCCTGCCGTATTGCCGACGGGCAGAGCGGCTTTTGCGGTGTACGCATAAACCGTGCGGGAAGGCTTGTGACCCTTGTTGATGACAATGTGGTGAGCCTTTCCCTTGACCCTGTAGAAAAAAAGCCCCTGTTCCATTTTCTGCCCGGCTCAGGAACCCTGTCACTGGGGACCTACGGGTGCAACTTTAGCTGCCTCTTTTGCCAGAACTACGGCATTTCCAGGGCAGTATCGGATACAGGCCGCTTTCAGGCAGGGCAGCATGTCACGCCTGAGGCGCTTTGTGACTATGCCCTGGCACACGGCATCCGGAGCATTTCCTTTACGTACAATGAGCCGACCGTCTTTTACGAGCTTCTGTATCCGACTGCGTGCCTTGCAAAGGAAAAGGGGCTGCACACCATTATGGTCACCAATGGCAGCATGTCCTCTTCCTGCCTTGCCAGGCTTGTACCTGTCATATCGGCGGCCAATGTTGATCTCAAGAGCTGGAACAGGGAATTCTATGCAAAAGTCTGCCATGGCAGCAGGGACGTGGTGCTTGATAATCTTAAGGCCATGAAAAAGGCCGGCTGGTGGCTGGAAATAACAACCCTGCTTATCCCGGGCCTCAATGACAGCGAGCAGGAACTGAGAAGCATAGCTGCCTTTATCCGCGAGGAGCTCGGCCCTGAGACGCCGTGGCATGTCTCTGCCTTTTTCCCGACATACAGGATGACGGACAGGCCTGCAACGCCTCCTGAGACAGTGGCACAGGCCTGCCGTTACGGCAGGGAAGAGGGGCTTTTCTTTGTATACGGCGGCAACGTATCCTCGGCTGAGAATGAAACGACGCTGTGCCCGCACTGCCATGCTGCCTGCACCATACGCAGGGGCTTCAGGGTCCTTTCAACAAGCCTTGGCCGCTGCCCTGCGTGCGGTGCGCCAATAGCCGGCATCTGGGAATAAGGGCAAAAGAAAAGGGCAGGAAAAAATCCCTGCCCTTTGTCTTTTGCTGTGCGCTGTTACTTTTCCGGCGAGAGATCCGGCCTGTCCGGATCGTCGTAGTCAACATCGTGCGCCTGTTCCGGCTCAGCACTGTCAGGCTTTGCCTTTGCCTTGCCAGGCTTGTGGACAGGCTTCAGCCCCTGGTAGGTGGTGCCTGTGGGCATGTAGTTTACGCCCGGCTTCTTGGGCAGCATGATGTAGCTTGTGACTGTGCTTACCCCTTCCACATTGCGTACTGTCTGGACAGCAGCCTTGCGCTCCTTTGCGTCTTTGGCAACGCCCAGCAGGACTACCCTGCCTGCGTCCATTTCCGTCTCAAAATGGGTATTGTTCACGCCGTCTGCACCGATAAGCGCCGTGCGTATCCTGGTTGCCAGGACAAAGTTGTTTTCCCCGCCTGACACAGGCTCAAACCAGTGCGTGGTAAGCGAGAGTACCCTTTTGTCCTTTTTGGCAATCTTGATTGCCTGGGGACGGAGATTCTTCGGGCAGGTGCCTACAAGGAAGACATGCCCGTAAAAGCTGTAGACCGAGATATTCCACCCCGATGCCACATCGTCTGCCATGAGCTTTGTCTTGATGGCTGTTGTCAGTGTTTTGTCATCAGTCATGGTGCCGGTGAGTCTCTGGTCGGTAGCTCCACCGTACAGGGCGCATCCCTGCAGGAGGCAGGCTGCGAGTATCAGGCTGGTCAGCTGGAATAGTCTTGTCATGGTAGGGCCTCTGCAAAAAAAGGAGATTGTGGCAGCTGCAAGGGGCATGCCGGCAAAGATGGCAAAAATGGCAAAAAAATCAGTCTTCCTCGTGGACACGCTCAATACTGGCACCTGCCTGGCGCAGCTTGTCCTCAATGTGCTCATAGCCGCGGTCCAGGTGGTAGATGCGTCGCACCTGCGTTGTGCCGCGGGCAGCAAGGCCCGCCAGGATAAGCGAGGCCGAGGCGCGCAGGTCTGATGCCATTACCGGTGCCCCGGTAAGAAAGGGCACGCCGCGTACCATGGCCGTATGCCCGCTGAGCTGTATGTCGGCACCCATGCGGACAAGTTCCAGGGCATGCATGAAACGGTTTTCAAAGATGCGTTCCTCTACCATGCTCACGCCGTCTGCAACGCACATCATGGCCATGAACTGGGCCTGCATGTCTGTGGGAAAGCCGGGGTAGGGCTGCGTCAGTATATTGGCAGCCTTCAGCCTGCCGGACATGGAGGCCTCAAAGCCTTCTTCTGTTTCCCTGAAGGACATGCCCATCTGCTTCAGCACTTCTATGACTGCCTCAAGGGAGCTTACAGGACAGTTTTTCAGGACAATCTTTCCTGTGGTAATGCCGACGCAGGTTAAGAACGTGCCGGCCTCGATGCGGTCCGGCATGATGCTGTAGCTTGTGCCTTTCAGGGAGCTCACGCCCTCTATGGTGATTGTCGATGTGCCCTGGCCGCTGATCTTTGCACCGCAGCTGTTGAGAAAGTTTGCCAGGTCCTCGATTTCCGGCTCCCTGGCTGCATTGCAGAGCGTCGTTGTGCCGTCTGCCAGGACGGCAGCCATGATGAGGTTTTCAGTCCCGCCCACGGTCGGCATGTCAAAATTGACTACAGCCCCTTTCAGGTGATCGCAATGGCCTATGATGTTGCCTTCTTCAAGGGAAAAGACGGCGCCCATTTTTTCAAGGCCCCTGAGGTGCTGGTCCACGGGACGTGCGCCTATGGCGCATCCGCCAGGCAGGGCTACCTTTGCATGGCCAAGCCTTGCCAGCAGGGGGCCGAGGCAGAGAACCGAGGCCCGCATGGTGCGCACAAGGTCATAGGGCGCCTCAGGCGTCAGCGTGCCAG
>CAVJEZ010000099.1:0-1446 GCA_963648625.1 Odoribacter splanchnicus | reverse complement strand
GTGAAAGAGAATGCCGGGAACATGAGTTTTCAGCATTCTCTTTTTTTGTGTCCTTGAAAATCCCGGACGGGACAGTCCCGGACAGCCTTCTGCTGTTCTCCGCCGGTCTCAGGCTGCAGCAGTGCCTGTCCCAGTATCAGTAATAGACGCGCACGCCGGCATAGCCCACGACATGCTCATAGTCCTTGTTTACGGCCCCTGATGTGGCATGGCCTGTAAGCCTGGCCATACGGGACGGACGGCTGCCGTTTCTGAGCAGTTCCAGCGCCATGAGAGCCATGGCCATGGGCGCTGCGCCGCACATGGTGATATGCTCCGCTGCACACCTGGCAAGCAGGGCTTCGCCGTTCTGCCTGAGGACGCACTCAAGGGCCAGGCCGTCCTTGGCGATGGTTCTCTTTTCATTCTCATAATGGTTCATGTCTGAACTCACGATGAGCAGGACGGACCCGTTTTGTATTCCCTCTCCGGCTGTCTCTGCCAGCATAGTGGCAGCCACTTTCAGCACGGCAGGGTTGCTGGTGCCCACGCAGACCGGAACAATGAGCGGGGCGTTGCCTGAACTCATGTACTGCAGGATGGGCAGGAGCACCTCGATGGAATGCTCCTGCAGATGGCAGGCGCAGTCCTTCTCAAAGAGACTGTTCCGGCAAAGCTCCCCGGCAAGATCCCTGTCAATATCAAGGCGTCCCAGAGGCGTCAGCCAGCCGTCTTCTGCCCAGACTCCCAGAGGGCTGCCAAGCCCTGTATGATTGGGGCAGAGCACAATGACTGTCTGCGGCAGCTTCACGCCTGACAGGGCCTCTGCTGCCGTGGCCAGGGAAAACACCCAGCCTGCATGCGGCACCATGACAAGGCACGGCCTGTCTGCCATTGCATACTCCGGAAACACCTGGTCCAGCATGGCGGAGATTTCATCTTTGTCCTTTGGATAGAAGGATCCTGCGAAAGCGGGTTTGCGCAGCATGGCATGCCTCCTTGTGCCTGTGAACTTATGCCTGTCTCATTATGGCCTGTTTACTCTTGTGCCAGCCCTGTGCAGGCATGTTCTTCCGGCACAGGGCTGGCCGCAAGGCAAAGGGAATTTTTAAAAAAGCTGCCTGCCTGCAAGCCAGTGATGTACGACCCTGCCCTGCATGGCCTTTCCAAGGTATGGCGTATTCCAGCTCTTGGAATACAGGGTGTCCTTGGAGACTGTCCATTCCAGATCCGGATCAAACAGGATGAAATCGGCACTGTCGCCTGGATTGAAGCGGTTGCAGGGAAGATTGAAGATTTCATTGGGACGCGTGTGCATGAGGCGCACTATGTCGGCCTGGTTCAGAATCCCCTCCCTGACCAGCTGCCACATGAG
Source organism: Odoribacter splanchnicus (assembly GCA_963648625.1). Classification (GTDB taxonomy): domain Bacteria; phylum Desulfobacterota; class Desulfovibrionia; order Desulfovibrionales; family Desulfovibrionaceae; genus Desulfovibrio. The sequence continues at coordinate 92 of CAVJEZ010000099.1, read as the reverse complement.
CGTGAGCGACAGATCCATGCCGGTATAGCCGTTGGGCGCAAGGTCCAGGGTGTTTTCCTTTTCCATGGCGGCATGGGGCGCGTGATCCGTGA
>CAVJEZ010000098.1:0-7275 GCA_963648625.1 Odoribacter splanchnicus | reverse complement strand
CTATTACATTGATAAAACAGCTTTTATCAAGGAATTTGTGGAAAAAAAGTTAAAGGTATCTCTTATTACTCGTCCCAGACGCTTTGGCAAAACTCTCAATATGTTCATGCTCAAGGAGTTTTTCGACATTACAAAGGAAAGCAATGATATTTTTTCAGGTCTTGAAATATCTAAAGACAAAGAATTTTGTAACAACTGGATGAATAAATATCCTGTTATTTACATTTCAATGAATAAAATTAAGGGAGAAACCTTTGAACACTGCCTGAATCGCTTTAAGGAGCTTGCTGTACGTCAGATTGAAGAACATAACTATCTGCTGACAAGTCCTAATGTTCTTGACTCTACAAAACAAACACTGGAAGCAATTAAGAACCGGTCATGCAATAAGGCTCAGTTGGAAGATTTTTTACTGACACTTTGTCGTGCGCTCCATCAACATTGGGGGGAAAAAGTTATCGTCCTCATTGACGAATACGATGCACCTCTGTCCAAAATAAAAAAAGGACACGACCATGACAAACTGATATCCTTCATTGGAAATCTGCTGGAAACAGGTCTTAAAGAAAACAGTACACTAAAATTTTCCCTTATGACTGGCTGTCTGCGTATTGCAAAAGAAAGCATCTACACAGGATTGAACCATATCAACTGTTATGGTGTTGGCGATGTCAATTTTACTGATAAATTTGGTTTTACGCCTGAGGAAGTAGACAAACTGCTTTCTGACATGCATCTTTCCCATAAGAAAAAAGAAATACAGGAGTGGTATGACGGCTACTGTTTTGGGAAAAATCAAAAGGTATACTGCCCATGGGATGTTTTGAAGCATATTGCAGCTCTTCGGAAAAAGCATCAAAGCAAACCACAGGCATACTGGCTCAATACCAGTGACAACGTTGAAGTCCATGAACTTATCGGACGTGCCGACCTGGATATTGATGAAGAGATCACAACACTAATTCAGGGTGGCTCCATAAGAGCAAAAATCAATAACGCCCTGACATATGACGCTCTGGATTCATCCGAGGCAAATGTCTGGACTTTACTCTATCAGACTGGCTACCTGACTAAAACAGCCGGCATTGAGCCTGACGCAGACAATAAAATTGAGCTTCGTATCCCCAACCAGGAAATTAAAAAAGTCTTTAACGACTCCATAATTTTATGGATGTCTAATACGTTTAAGAAAATGGATCTCAGTCAGTTTTTTGCATCTTTCTGGAATTGTGATGAAAAAACACTGACAGATTCTCTATCAAAAATTATTCTGTCAAGCATCAGCTGTTTTGATGCGTGCAAAGAATATTTTTATCACGCTTATCTTGACTGCCTGTTTACTACATATTCGTATAAAACATTGTCAAATTATGAAAGCGGTCATGGATTTGCAGATATTATTGTTAAAGATAAGATAAATAATCGTGCTGCAGTAATTGAAATAAAAAGGACAAAAGATATTGCAGATCTTGCAAATCTTCCTGATTATGCTCTTAATCAGATACGCACAAACAAGTATGACACTCAACTGAATGATACCTACACTACTATTCTCCATTGGGGCATTGCCTTCTGTCAGAAACACTGTCTGGCAAAAGGAATAATCGTCAGGAGATAGCAGGAAGTAGACAGAGCGGCGTCTGGCTGTACCACCATCAAGATGTATTGCATGAAGCCCCCAAAGCAAAGTGCGTGGCAAAGGAAATAGCTTTGCTGCCCACTGCCTGAACACCAGCCACTTCCTTCCTGGTCCTCTTTTCGCACCCGTCATCATTCTAGGGAGCTCTCTTGCCTCAGTACTATCCCATATTTGCAGACCTGACTTATAGTTCCTGCCTCATCGTCGGCTTCGGCGAGGTGGGCCAGCGCAAGGCGTCCATGCTGCTGCCGGCGCATCCTGCCAGAATACTTGTCCTGGATCCCCTGCCTCCTGACAGCACGGGGGAACTTCTGCTCAGGCAGGGAAATGAACAGGGCATAGACATGGAGCTGTCCCATGAGCCGTTCAGAAACAGCATGCTTGATACGATGATGCTGGTCTTCACCTGTTCCGGAGACCATGCCCTCAATGCCCGCATAGCAGCCCTCTGCCGGGAAAGGCACATCTTGTGCAACTGCACCGATGCCCCCATGGCAGGCAGCTTCCACGTCCCCGTGGTAGTCAGGAAGGATCCCCTTGTTGCCGCCCTCTCCACTGGCAGGGCCAGCCCTGCCCTGGCAAAAAGATGGAAAGAAGAGCTGGCTGAATTCCTGGCAGGCAAGGTGCCTGTAACAAAATTAATGGGGCGCCTGCGTCCCCTTGTCCTTGCAATGGGGGCTCCTTCTTCTGACAACAGAAAAATTTTTCGTGATCTGGCCCGCCCAAATCTGGAAGAAGCAATTGCCAAAGGGGACAAGAAGTCTGTACAAAACCTTCTTGAACAAATTCTACCTGAGCAGCTGCATGCTTCCATTCCAGAACTGCTCGCCGATTTATATTCAGGGGACACTAACCCATGACATCCATTCTTTCTCCTGCTGAGTCAACCCTCATGATACTGGCACTCTATGCCTTTGCCGGTGTCTTCGGCATGGTTGGCATGATATTGAAGAAGCCCGGCATCCGCCTGGCGGCAGCCACAGTGGCAACCGTCGGCTTCATCGTGCAGACGGCCATTCTCTTTATGGGCTTTCATGCCCAGACAGCGGGCGGGCTCTCGGTAGGCGCCTATCTGCAGATGCTTGCCTGGTTCATGATGCTGTGCGGCATTGTATTGTGGATTGTCATTCACCAGGAGATACCGCTCCTCTTCGGAGCTCTGCTTTCCCTTCTGCTCTACGGGCTTTCAGCAGGATCTCTTCAGAGCGTGGTACAGCTGCCTGCCTCGTTGCACGCTCCTTTCTACGCCCTGCATGTGGGCGCGCTGTACACGTCGCTGGCCCTCATCGCCATCTCCTTTGTGGCAGGCGTCCTCTTCCTCTACCTGGACGGCCGCATCAAGAAGAAAAAGCCCATCCCGGCCTTTATTGCAGATATCCCTGCACTGAATATACTGGACCGCATCAACGCCATAGGCACAGTGGCCGGCTTCCCCCTGTTTACCACAGGCATAGTATGCGGCCTCTTTTACGCAGGCCCTGTATACGGCTCTGTTCTCACCGGCGATCCGAAGGAATTTCTCAGCCTCTTCATCTGGGGCCTCTTTGGGTATCTTTTTGCCAGCCGCGTGAGCCGCGGCTGGTACGGACGCAAGCCGGCACGCATTATGGTCTGCATCTTCCTGCTCTGCCTTGCCTCCATCGTTGTCGTCAACTTCTTCATGCAGAGCCATCACGCGTTTGTCAGGATATAACACCATGCATTGCCATATTACCTTAATCGGACTGAATCACCGTACCGCAGCAGTAGACATACGCGAACGCTTTGCACTGGCCAGACAGACGGATCCCGAAAACTGGGCCCTTCCTGTTGGCGGCGCTGTCCAGGAATCGCTTATCCTGTCCACATGCAACCGCGTGGAACTGCTGGCCATGGGCACCGGCAATGTGGAAGAGCAGATGCTGCAGGCCTGGGCCAGGGCCAGAAACGCCAGGCCCGAGGATCTTGCGCCCTATATCTACACCTATCATAACGACGATGCAGTGCGGCATCTCTTTTCCGTGGCCTCAAGCCTGGACTCCATGGTCCTGGGCGAGCCGCAGATCCTGGGACAGCTGAAACAGGCCTACCGCAAGGCTGCTGACAGCCACAGCACAGGCATTATCTTAAACCACCTTCTGCACAAGGCCTTTTCCGTTGCCAAAAGGGTGCGCACTGAAACAGCCGTGGCCTCAAGCGCCGTTTCCATCAGCTATGCGGCCGTGGAGCTTGCCAAGCGCATCTTCGGCACCATGAACCAGCACAAGGCCCTGCTCATAGGCGCTGGCGAAATGGCAGAGCTTGCAGCCACGCATCTCATGCAGAACGGCATAGACGAAATCATCGTCTCCAACCGCACCCTGTCCAAGGCGCAGGATCTGGCCAGCTTCTACCAGGGACGCGCCGTCCCCTTTGAGGACTTCCCCAAGGCACTTGAGGAAGTGGACATTGTCATCACCTCAACAGGATCTCCCGATGCCATCATTCATGCCAAGGACCTGAAAGACGTCCTTAAAGTCCGCCGCAACAGGCCCATGTTCTTTATAGACATTGCCGTGCCGCGCGACGTGGATCCCGATGTCAACGGACTGGACAACATCTACCTCTACGACATTGACGACCTGAGGGAAGTTGTCGAGGAAAACAGGGCCAGCCGCAGGGGCGAGGCCATCAAGGCAGAAGGCATAGTTGAAGAGGAGATGCATGCCTTCCGCGACTGGATAGAGAGGCTGGACGTGCAGCCCACCATCAAGCAGCTGGTCCACATGAACCAGGAAGCCATTGCTGACGAAGTCAGCCGCACCATGCACCGCCTGGGCACGGACAGCGAGGAAGTCCGCCAGGCCCTGGAATCCATGGGGCAGGCCCTCTCAAAGAAGTTTTTGCACGCCCCCTTCACCTATCTCAAGGAAGGCGACCAGGCAGCCCACAGCCGCCGCATTCTCACCATCAAGGAAGTCTTCAATCTGGACGGGCACTGCCCCAGCCGCTACGGTGACCAGGCCCGCAAAAAAGAAACAGAACAGGAAGCAGAACAAAACACATCCTGCTGCGGGGATGCAACATCCTGTCCTTCCTGTACAGCTTCCTCAGGCAACAGTCCTGACGGCACAATGGAGCCCTGCCATGCGTGAATACCTCATCAGCGATCTCACCGAAGAACAGACCGGTCTGATAGAAAAGGAACTGAAAAAAAGAGGCTTTGCCGCATCCCTGGAACACATGTTCTGGCTGCCGCTGCCTGAATCAGCCCTCTCTGACATACAAAAGGCCCATGCCCCCAAGTGCAGCCCGCACGTGGTGGCAGTGGAAGTGGAAGCAAACGCCCTGCGCACCGAGCTGCTCGTCCGCTCGCAGAACAGTCTGCACTGCGACTGCATAGCCTATGCAGAGCCGCACCAGGTTGCCTATATCATGCAGGAACTGCACGCCATGCTGCAGAGCCTGGGCATCAGCTGCTGACAAAAAAAGGCAGGATGCCTGCCTTGCGATACCATGTCCGGCAAAAAAGACATGCAGCCATATATGACGCCAGGCCCAGAGGATCTGCCAGCAAGCTTTCCTGCGCTTAACAAGGCGCCGGCTTTTGCAGCAAGGCTGGCTCTTGAGACAGAAAAGAAGCTTAAGATACTGGGTGTAAAGGAAGGATCCCGCCTGCTGGTTGCTGTCTCAGGCGGAGCCGATTCTACAGCCCTGGCCTGCCTTGCGGCCCTGATTTCCCCAAGGATGCACCTTGCCGTCTCCATCCTCACCTGCGATCACGGCCTGCGCGATGAAAGCCCGGCAGAAGCCGTATTTGTCAGGGCGCTTGGAAAACTGCTTGAGATGCCGGTTGTCAGCGTCTCCCTGAGCATAGACAGGGAAGCTAGCGGCATTGAGGAACAGTCCAGGAATGCCAGGTACATGGCCTTTGCAAAGGCCCTGCAGGATACGCAGTCAGACTGGATACTGACAGCCCATCATGCAGGCGATCTCAGGGAAGACATGATGCTGCGCCTTCTGCGCGGCACAGGCTGGCCGGGCCTTGGCGGCATGCAGGCAAAGGATGAAGAGCGCCGCCTTTTGCGCCCCCTCCTTGAAACAGAGCCGGTCCTGCTGCGCACTTTTCTTGAACTATTGCATATTCCGCACTGCGAGGATGCGAGCAACCAGGATACCAGATATGCCCGCAACCGCATCCGCCACAAAATTTTGCCAGGGCTGGAAAAGGAAAGCAGGGGATTTAGCGGCAGCCTGATGGATCTGGCCAGGCTTGCCTCTGTGGACAGGGAATTTTTTGAGGCAGAAACTGCAAAGGCCTTAGAATGCTGCCGGCTCAATGAGACAGACAGGACGTATTATCTGCCCATGCAGCTGCTGGCATCCCTGCCACAGGCAATACGGCTGCGCCTCTACATGGCTGCCATCCGGCGCATTGCCCTGAGTGCCGGGCACGGGCAGGCCAGATCGACAGTGCTCTTCCAGCTTGAGGAAGCCCTGCAAAACAGGCACTGGCCAAAGACCTTCCAGCTGCCAGGATCCCTTGAGCTTAAACTTTCACGAAAGGGCGTGCTTGTTGCGGCACGCATGGATTAGGGCCGACAGCCAGGATTAGTCACCTGTGGCTAGAGTCTTTGCAACGCCCCGCCTTGCAAAGCCTTCTTTGCTGACAAATCAGGCAGTACAACACAGGAAGCGGACAATTTGCTGCGATACCTGACTGCACAAGTACAGGTCTGACACAAGCCCTGACAAATAAAAAAGGCCTCCTTTACCTGCACCAGGCGTTATGCCAGGACAGAAAAAGGAGGCCTTATGTTATTGTGATCTGCGGCTCATTCCCTGCCGGAATGAGCCTGTTCCGCATTAGAATTCATACATCACATTGCAGGATCCGGAGATGCCCTGCTTCTGGCCTACATAGCCCTGCACGCCAAGGTTGACGGAAAGAGGAAGCTCTTCAGAAGGCTTCATCATGAGGCCCAGTTCGCCCATGCCGGAGCTGCCCTCAAAGCTCGGGGCTGCCACGCGGTATCCGAATGTTTTGGAGTCGCAGGAACCGGAGAACTCATGCTCAAAGGCAACGCCAACATAAGGCTTGAAGCGCTCGCTGCCTGTATATGAATATCTGGCACCGAAGCGGACCCTGTTGGAATCCATGTCATCGTATTCAAACCTGTCCTTTGTGGTCAGGGTATCGTCCGTTCCCTGCACCCTGGTCCAGATGTACTTGCCGTAGACGTCAAGATCGTGGCCGCAGCCCATGTTCCAGACATAGCCTAAGCCGCCGTGCAGGCTGTAGTAAGGGCTGTCCATGTCGAACTTGGCAACAGTGCCGTTGCCATCGCGCAGGTCATTGCTGTCGAATTCGTTGTGCAGTGTGCCCATGTGGGCAGATCCTTCCAGGTAGATGTGGCCGGGCCCTGTGTGAACAAAATCCATCTTGGCCAGGATGCCGCCGCCCATGTACCAGGAGCTGCCGTCGCCATCGACATCGGAATAGTTGCTAAAGGAGTTGTGGGTCGTGTAGGAGCCCTTGCCGTACTCAAAGAAGGCACCAAGGCTTAAGTTGCCGGCACCGGTATCAATGCCTGTGCCAAGTCCTGCCAGCAGGGAGACCGCGCTCACGTTGATGGAGGAGCCTGTCTGATGGCGCATGGAGGAAGCCTGCACATGCA
>CAVJEZ010000097.1:0-7559 GCA_963648625.1 Odoribacter splanchnicus | reverse complement strand
TCAATGGCAGCGTGCATGTGGAGCGCCTCATGCAGACAGCGCGCTTCAGCCATGTGATGCACCTCACCAGTTCAGTGACAGCAGAGCTCAAAAAAGGGCTTGGCCCGGTTGATGTCCTGGCAGCCACCTTTCCTGCCGGAACCGTCTCAGGCGCCCCGAAGCTGCGCGCCATAGAGATGCTCAGGGAAATGGAAGGCCAGCCCCGCGGGCCCTATGCAGGCTGTGTCGGCTGGATCGGCCTGGACAAGGACAGCGTCAATCTGGACATGGGCATCACCATCCGATCCATGTGGACCAGGCAGGGACGCCTGTACTGGCAGGCAGGCGCCGGAATAGTCCATGATTCCGTGCCAGAGCTTGAATGGAAGGAAGTCAACAACAAATCAGCCATTATGCGTCTTGTCCTGTCCGACAAAGGGGAAAACAGCCATGTTTCTGCTCATAGATAACTACGATTCCTTCACCTACAACCTGGTCCAGGCCTTTCAGAACCTTGGCGAGGATCCTGTCGTTCTTTTTAACGACGATCCCAAAATCCTTGAGCTTGCCACATCCGGAAAGCTGAGCAAGGTGGTCCTCTCCCCCGGTCCCGGCCATCCTTCCGCTGCCGGACTGTGCCTTGAATTTCTGCAGAAGCTTCCGACCACTGTCCCGGTGCTGGGCGTCTGCCTGGGCCATCAAATCTTAGGCCTTTTCGGCGGGGCAAAAGTGGAAACAGGACCTGTCATCATGCACGGCATGCAGAGCGCCATAGATCATGACGGCACAGGCCTTTTCCAGGGCGTGCCCAGGCCCTTCACCGTGGGGCGCTACCACAGCCTGGTCGTCTGCTGCGATGAAAAGGACGAGGACAAGTTTCCCTTCCGCGTGACAGCCAGGGGCCCTGAACACGAGGTCATGGCCCTTGAGTACAAAGACCGCCCCTGGGCCGGCGTGCAGTTTCATCCGGAGTCTGTCCTGACTCCTGACGGACTGCGCCTTCTGAGCAACTTCCCCAAAAGCCTGCACTATTTTCACAAGGAGAATCCCATGGACGGGAAAAACATCAAGGAGTGCGGTGCTGCCGAGCAGGAAAAGCCGCAGCTGAAAACCATCATGGAGCGCCTGGCCATGCACCAGGATCTGGATGCCGGCATGGCCCAGACAGCCTTTGACATGCTTATGGACGGCGAGATGACGCCTGTCCAGACAGGAGCCTTTCTGATGGCCCTGAGGGCCAAGGGCGAGACGCCCCTGGAACTCAAGTGCGCCATACGCTCTGTCCTTGCCAGGGCAGTGGCTGTTCCGCCCCTTCCTGCCGGCTGCATCGACGTGGTGGGCACAGGCGGCGACGGCAGGTCCTCCTTCAACTGCTCGACCTGCTCCTGCCTGACCCTGGCAGGCATGGGCTACAAGGTGGCCAAGCACGGCAATGCGGCAGTAAGCTCCACCTCTGGCGCAGCCGATGCCCTCTCCCTTCTGGGAATACCCCTGGAAAAGGAAGCGGACAAAATCGTTGCCCAGATAGAAAAGACCAACTTCGGCTTTTTCTTTGCACCCAACTTCCACCCCTCCTTCAGGCATGTGGGGCCTGCCCGCAGGGAGCTTGGCATCCGCACACTGTTCAATATCTTAGGCCCCATGATTAACCCGTCCCGTCCGCCGTACCTGCTCATGGGCGTGGCCAGGCCCGAGCTTGTGAGGCTCATTGCCGATACGCTTTCCTCTTCTGATACGTTGCAGCGTGCAGCCATTGCCTACGGTGCCGGCGGCTATGACGAGGTGACGCCCATGGGGCCTGCCACCATCATCATGCTGGATCACGGGGTTCAGACTCCCATGACGCTGGATCCGGCCGAGTTCGGCATAGGCCCCTGCACGCCCGAGGACGTGGCAGTGCATTCCAAGGAAGAGGCCGTTGCCTGCCTGCGCGAGCTTTTGCAGGGCAGGGGCAATGCCCATATGAAGGACATGGTTGTCCTCAACGTGGGGCTGGCCATCCATGTCATTGACGGCACAAAGAGCCTGGCACAGTGCATGAAGGAAGCCAGGGATGCCGTGGAAGGCGGTGCCGGCAGCAAGTTTGTCAAAAACGCCTAGGCGTGTGTTTCAGGGTACGGACACCATGGATACCAATAGTATAAAGGACATGGCACAGCAGGATGCCGGCCCCAATGCTGGCATGGACCGCTTTGTGAAGGCCAAGCAGGCTGAGCTGGCAAGGCTCAGGACCAAGGAGGGTGCTCCAAGGCCTGTAGTCCTTGAGCGTCCCCCCTTTGCCGGGGCCATTATGGGCGCATCAGCAGGGCCTTTGCCTGTCATTGCCGAATACAAGCGCGCCTCCCCGTCAAAAGGGCGCATCTGCGATGCCGTCAGCGTGACAGACGCAGTCACAGCCTATGCCGGGCACGGCGCATCTGCCCTGTCCATCCTCACTGAGGAGCAGTACTTTGACGGCAGCCTTGACTATATTGAGCTGGCACGCAGGACGCTTGACGATCAGGGCTTTGGCTCTGTGCCGATTTTGCGCAAGGACTTTCTCTTTGATCCCTTGCAGGTAGAGGCAACGGCAGCCACAAGGGCTTCGGCCTTCCTGCTCATTGTCCGCATGCTGCCTGATGCAGCTGCCCTCAGGGACTTGCGCCTTCTTGGCGAAAAATACGGCCTGGAAGCCGTGGTTGAAGTCTTTGACGGCGATGACCTTGAGCGTGCCAGGACTGCCGGTGCAAAGATTATCCAGGTCAATGCCAGGGACCTTGTCACCTTCAGGGTGGACAGAAAGCTCTGCCTTGACCTCCTGCAAAAGGCAGGCAAAAGGGATGGCGAGGCCTGGGTTGCAGCCTCGGGCATGGAAGAGCATGCCCACCTGCTTGAAGCCCGTGCAGCCGGATTTGATGCGGCGCTTGTGGGAACCGCGCTTATGCGCCACGGAACGCCCGGCATAGATCTTGACAGGCTGCTCAAAGGGCCAGGCCATGATGAAGCAGTGAAGTCTGAGGCAGGCCATGTTCTTTAAGATTTGCGGCATGACAAGGCAGAAGGATCTTGATATTGCCTCTGAGCTGGGTTTTGCAATAGCAGGCTTTATCTTCCATGCCAAAAGCCCCAGAAACGTCACTGCCGCCCAGGTTCGCCAGCTTGAAAGCGGCCATATGCTTAAGGCAGGCGTCTTTGTAGAGCAGGGAGCAGGGGAAATCCTTGACATTGTCGAGGCAGCGCATCTGGATCTTGTGCAGGTGCACGGGAAGCAGGACGCAGCCTGCCTGAAAGAGCTTGCAGGGCATCTTGGAAAGGAGCGCGTGATACGTGCTGCCTGGCCAGAGGCATATGCATGCCAGGAAGATTTGCTTGCCTTTATGGACTCATGTGCGCAGTATTGCGGCATGGTGCTGCTTGATGCAGGAAAAGGCGGAGGCGGGCACGGCACAAGGGTGCCTGCCGGCATGATACAGGGCCTTTCCTGCAAACTGTCTGGCAGAATCGCCTGGATGCTTGCAGGCGGCCTTAACAGGGAGTCACTGGATGCCGTACAATTCATGCCGGAGAAGGATCGTCCTGCCGGGCTTGACTTTAATTCCGGCCTTGAGAGCGCGCCAGGATGCAAGGACGAGGCCCTCATGCGGGAACTGGTCGCAAGGGCAGGGGAATACGGGCTTATGTCCGGCCTGCCTCCTGTCTCAGGGCTGTGGTGACAAGGATTTTTCAGGGACTTTTTGCTTTGAGCCCTGTACTTATTTAAACAAGCCTATAATCTGATTATGGAGTCGGTATAATGAATATCAAATACTATGGACGCTTTGGCGGCTGCTTTGTGCCGGAACTGCTCATTCCGCCGCTGATGGAAACGGAAAAGGCCATGAACGAGGTCATGCCCACGGAAAAGTTCCAGGCAGAGCTCAATGGCCTGCTGACACAATATGCCGGCAGGAAGACGCCCCTGACCTTCTGCCCCAACCTCTCAAAGGAGCTGGGCTTTAATTTGTGGCTCAAGCGCGAGGACCTGGTGCATACCGGCGCCCACAAGATGAACAATACCCTGGGGCAGGCCCTGCTTGCCAAGTACATGGGCAAGACATGCCTTGTGGCCGAGACCGGTGCCGGCCAGCATGGCGTGGCCACGGCAGCCACGGCTGCCAGGCTCGGCATGAAGTGCATCATCTTTATGGGTGCAGAGGACGTGGAGCGCCAGGCCATGAACGTCATGCGCATGCGTGTCTTCGGAGCCGATGTGCATGCCGTTGAAAGCGGCACAAGGACATTGAAGGATGCCATCAACGAGGCCCTGCGCTACTGGATCAGCTCCCAGGAGAGCACGCACTACTGCTTTGGCACTGCTGCAGGCCCCCATCCCTTCCCGGAACTGGTGGCCCGCTTCCAGAGCGTCATAGGCAGGGAAGCAAGGGAGCAGAGCCTGGAAAACTTCGGCAAGCTGCCTGACGCCGTTGTGGCCTGCGTTGGCGGCGGATCCAATGCCATCGGCATTTTCAGGGGCTTTGTGGCCGACAAGGACGTGCGCCTCATCGGCGTCGAGGCTGCAGGCACAGGCGAGCCTGGCTGCTTTAACTCGGCTCCCCTGAACCTGGGAACGCCCGGCGTCCTGCATGGCAACCTGACACAGCTTTTGCAGACACAGGACGGCCAGATAGAGCCTTCCCATTCCATTGCTGCCGGCCTTGACTATCCCGGCGTCGGTCCTGAGCATGCCTATCTCAAGGAGTCCGGCAGGGCTGAATACGGCATGGTCAGGGATGCCAGGGCACTGGAAGCCTTTGTGCGCCTGAGCAGGACAGAAGGCATTCTGCCTGCCATGGAGTCGTCCCATGCCCTGGCCTGGGTGCTTGATCACGCAGACAGGCTGCCAAAGGGCGGCAATGTTATCGTCAACCTTTCGGGACGCGGCGATAAGGATATGGGAATTGTGAAGAAGTATCTCGGCGCCCGGTTCGGCGTCAGCGGCGCAGATGAGGAGGCCTAGTCATGCATATCCTGGAAGAAAAGATCCGTACTGCAAAAGAGCAGGGCAGGTACGCCCTTATTCCCTTTCTGACAGCCTGCTACCCCGACGAGGACACCTTCTGGCAGAGCCTGGCAGAACTGGACGAGAACGGCGCTGACATTATCGAGGTAGGCGTTCCTTTTTCCGATCCTGTGGCCGATGGTCCCGTGGTTGAGAATGCCAGCCGCCAGGTCCTGGCCGACGGCGTGTCCCTGAAGAAAATCCTGGAAGGGCTCAAGGTCCGCAACGGGATGTTCTCAGCAGGCATTGTACTCATGGGCTATCTTAATCCCTTCATGCAGTACGGCTTTGAGAAGCTGGCCCATGATGCGCATGAAGCCGGCGTGCACGGCATGATTATCCCTGACCTGCCCTATGACGAGGCCCATGACATACGGGAGATTCTGGCAAAGGAGGGCATTGCCCTCATCGCCCTTGTGGGACCCAATACCACTGCAGAGCGCATGAAGCTCTATGCATCAGTGTCGCAGGGCTATGTCTATGTCGTCTCAGTCATGGGTGTTACTGGAGCAAGAGCCAAGGTGGCCCCCATGGTTGCCTCAACAATGGAGAGGGCGCGTTCCTGCTTTACACTGCCCATAGCCATGGGCTTTGGCCTGAGCCGTCCCGAGCAGCTGGAAGTCCTGCCTGAAGAGGCAAGGCCTGATGCCGCTGTCTTTGGCAGTGCCCTTCTGACCCATATCAAGGAAGGCCATCCTGTTGCCGAATTTATGGAGTGCTGGACAAAAAAGTAGGCATATAGTCCGGCAGACAGCCAAAATATGAAAAAAAATCCCGGACAGGGGCTGAAGAGGCCCCTGCCCGGGATTTTTGTTTGTGACGGAAAAGTATTGTTATTGATGGGTACTGTTACTTATTGGGATTGCGGTAAAATACCTGGCCTGAGCGTGATAGAGCCTTTTCTGGCACGTTTGCGGGCCACACTCTGCTGTAGCCATTGTGCGTGAGAAATTTTTGTATGTTGCTGTCGTAGAAATTCTTCTGTACTACGATCACTCTTGGCAGTTCCTCTTTGAGACCGGCCATATATTCGTCCATAATCTTTGGCAGTACGATGCCAACTGGGAACTGGTAGGAATACCTGGTTGCATGCATTCTTCTGGCCAGGACATAGACGATGTCCCAGTTGCCGTAGACGGATATTCTGTCAGTATCCCTTGTCAGGCTTCTGACTTTGTCCACAACATTTTGTACTGCAGGATCCATTTTCTTTGTGTGGAACTGTGAATACCAGGTGGGAAGTTTCTGTATAAATGGCATGGCTGACCAGATAAACCATGCACAGGCAAGGACGCTGCAAGCCAGTTTTGCTGTGCGGCCTGCCTTGGGGCTGAACTGTGCAGTCTTTGTGCCAATGGTGCCAAGAAGCAGGCTTATGGGATAGCAGGCTATGGGAATAAGGACCAAGCCGTAGTGCCCGAAGGTCCTGCCGGAGAGGCAGACGCAAAGGACTGCCAGAAGCATAAGCACGAAATAGGCTGAATGGAGGAAGCAGTTCTTTTTCAGGCAGAGAAGGCAGCCAGCTACTGCAAAAATGTAGACTGGTGATAAAGCAAAGTGCAAAAAGGAGGAAATGTGTTTTTTAAGAAATGTCTCTCCGCTTCCAGGCGAGCAGTAGTGGCCGTTGAAAATTATGTAGTCGACAAAGCACTGGTACAGGGCGCCATTGGCATACAGCCAGGAAAGTATGGGAACAGCAACTATGCATATGCCCGCTGCAAAGAACAAGACAAACTGTTTAAGCAGCTTCCAGTCCCTCTGCTGTATAACCATCCAGAGAATGACAGGGCAGAACACTATCCAGACTGCCGTCATATTCGGCCGCAGCAGGCATACGAAGGCAAAAGCCATTCCTGAGAGTATAATGCGCAGAGCAGAACATTTTCTGTGCAGGCAAAAATCCAGGAAGAAATACAGGCTCATGGCAATGCAGGGCATGGCGTATTCTTCGGTAACATTGCCTCCAAAAAAATAGGGGAAAAGAAGGGATGACGATATGAGTACAGCCAGGACAGCCGGAAGAATGGAAGCGACAAGCCTTGCTATGCGATAGAGCAGGAAGAATGTCGCAGTCATAAAGACAAGCTCTATAGCCCAGGTGCCTTTGTACCAGGAAATCTGCATCCCGAGCCAGTTGAGAAGATAAAGGACCGGCCCCTTGTGATCGAAGGAGTCCTTATAGGGCATAAATCCCTCGTTCATCATCATAGCAACGGTCTTGAAGACGCCTGAATCACCGGTGGGCATGGATGCAGAGGACTGTACAGCAGCAAAACAAAGGCAAGGACAGCGGCACAAAACAAGGCAATGAGCAATTCCTTTTTCAGAATGGATCCTGCTTGCAGTTCTTCCTGAAACAAGTGTCTGTCATGCAAGGGACAGCCTGTACGGGAGTTGTCTTTTGCAGCGTCTTGAGCGGCTTTATTTTGAGTAGCAGTGTCTTGCATTATCATGGCGTGATGGGTGGTGAGTGGCGGGAGCTTTCAGGGGAACAGGAGACTATCTTTGGGAAGAATGGGCTTCTTTGCCTTTAGTATGAGGGGTATGCCTGGTGCCCATACCC
>CAVJEZ010000096.1:4574-7571 GCA_963648625.1 Odoribacter splanchnicus | reverse complement strand
AAATGGTGCCGAGGGACAGAATCGAACTGCCGACACAGGGATTTTCAGTCCCTCGCTCTACCAACTGAGCTACCTCGGCACTGTGAGGCAATGGAAAGCTTTTATACTTTCAGACTGGCTTTGGCAAGAGAAATCTCTACTTTTTTCTCTTTTTTTGCCACAACCGCTGTTTTGGCCGTCAAAATCAGCTGTCCTCGTCGCCGACCTTGAAATTGACCTTGATTTTAAAGAGGTGCGTGGCCGGCAGGTTAAGGATTTCCACTCCGGTCTGTGCCGTTATGGCGTCAAGCCGCTCCTGGATATACTCCCTGGACGGGCCTATAACCGTAAACCAGACATTATAGGCATGCTCGCGCTCATAGTTGTGCGTGACGCCTGGCTCGGCATTGACCAGCTCCACAAAGCGGTCCAGCACGCTGTCCGGCACCTTGGCCCCGCACAGCGTGGATACCCAGCCAAGCTTCTTGGACTGGAAGTTTGCACCCATGCGGCGGATAATTTTCGCCTGCCTCAGGTCACGCACACGCTGAAGGGCTTCTTCCTCAGATATCCCTAAGCGCTCCCCTATTTCGGCATAGGGACGCGGGGCAATGGGAAAATCGTCCTGGATGATGTCTAGAAGCGCCTTGTCCCGGGCATCCATTTCTCTCATAGCTGCACCCTGTTATGGCCTGTCCTTGCGAAGTTTCATGGGAATGTAGGAGCACAGGGGCTCTTCTCCCATGTAATTGCCGGTCATGCTGTATGCCCTGGCACGGCAGCCGCCACACACCTTGTGGTATTCGCACACACCGCACTTGCCTTCATACTCGGCCTGGTTGCGGAACTGCTTAAAGTAGCTGCTCTCGCGCCAGATCTTCGGGAAGGGCGTTTTGCGCACATTGCCGCAGTCCAGTTCCAGGTAGCCGCAGGGCTGCACCTGGCCTGTATGGCTTATAAAGCAGAAGCCTGTTCCGCCCAGGCACCCTCTTGTGTGGGCATCCATGCCGAAATTGGCCATATCCACAGGCAGGCCCTCTTCACGGGCCATCTGCCGCATAATGCGGTAGTAGTGCGGTGCGCACGTTGCCTTGAGGTGCATCTTGGTTGTCTTGCGGAACTGGTAGAACCAGTGCAGGACTTCCTCGTACTGGTCTGCGGAAATGACCTGGTCGTTGATTTCGGCACCGCGGCCTGTGGGCACAAGCAGGAAGATATGCCAGGCAGCGGCGCCAAGATGCTCGCAAAGCTCAAAGATCTTCTTGAAGCTTGCCAGGTTGTTCTTGGTGACGGTCGTATTGATCTGGAAGGGAACGCCGGCTTCTGTCAGGTAGCGCATGCCGCGCACAGAGGCGTCAAAGGCACCTGGCACGCAGCGGAACCCGTCATGGCTTGCAGCATCGGCCGCATCTATGGAAATGGAGCAGCGATCGACGCCTGCTTCCTTTATCTTCCTTGCGGTCTCAGGCGTAATAAGCGTCCCGTTGGGAGAGAAGGCGCATATGAGCCCCTTTTCATGGGTAGCCCGGACAAGCTCGTACACGTCGGGCCGCATCATGGGATCGCCGCCGGTGAAGATGACAATGGGCTTTCCGACCTGGGGGAAGGTGTCAATCAGGGCCATGGCCTCTTCATGATTCAGTTCCCCGGGATAGGGTTCCATATGGGCCTCGGCACGGCAGTGCCTGCAGGCCAGGTTGCAGGACCTGGTTACTTCCCAGGCAATGTACTTCCCAGGCAATGAGCCTGCACGCAGGAGATCCGTCTTCAAGCACCTTTGGACCCATGGGACCATGCCCCTTGCCAGGGCCTCCATGGGCACCGCCGGGATGATTATGTCCGGGTACGCCCACCGGGGCTGAGTGGCAGTCAGCCTCAAGCGCACAGGCTGCAGGCATGCCGGATGTCATTTCGGCATTCATCGGGCAAGTCCTTTTTCCAGCACGTATTCGGTGAAGTAGGTGATGATGCTGTCGGCACCGGCCCTCTTGAGGCCTGTCAGGGACTCCATGATGACACGCTGCTCGTCAACCCAGCCGTTCAGGCCGGCAGCCCTGATCAGGGCATACTCGCCGCTGACCTGGTAGGCGCAGACATGCACGTCAACATTCTCGCGCACCATGCGCAGAATGTCGCCATAGGGGCCGGCCGGCTTCACAATAAGGGCGTCTGCACCCTCGTCCAGATCGGCAAAGACCTCGCGCAGGGCCTCGCGGCTGTTGCCGGGATCCATCTGGTAGGTCTTGCGGTCACCGCAGGCAGGGGCAGACTCGGCAGCATCGCGGAAGGGGCCGTAGTAGGCAGAGGCATACTTTGCGGCATAGGACATAATGGGCGTCATGGAGAGGCCGGCGGCATCAAGGGCTTCCCTCATTGCTGCCACGCGGCCGTCCATCATGTCAGAGGGAGCCACCATGTCGGAACCGGCCTGGGCCTGGCTCACTGCTGTTTTGGCAAGATACTCAAGGCTCGGGTCATTAAGCACCGTGCCCTCTTTGGTCAGGACGCCGCAGTGGCCGTGGGACATGTACTCGCAAAGGCAGACATCCGTGATGATGAACAGTTTAGGGAAACGTTTTTTGAGCTGGCGCACGGCCTGCTGCACAATGCCGTTTTCAGCATAGGCCTGCGAGGCCTTCTCATCCTTTGCCTTGGGAATGCCAAAGAGGATGATGGAATGCAGCCCGTTGTCCACGGCCTTTGCCACATGCTCTTCCAGCTTGCTCAAGGAGAGCTGGTACTGTCCGGGCATGGAGGCAATCTCCTTTTCCAGGGACTGGTCCTCTGTCTCCACGACAAAGTAGGGCATGATGAGATTTTCCCGCAAAACGGGAGCTGTCTCACAGAAGAAAGCACGCATTTCCTCCGTCTGGCGCAGACGGCGACCGCGATAAAACGTCATCACAAACGCTCCTTTTCCCTGCCGCACGCACTGGCTTTCAGGCAGGAAACATATGCAAGCCCCAGGGCCGGAGTGACTCCGGTCCTGGGGAAATATTCTTTTTCAAAGGCTGCGGG
>CAVJEZ010000096.1:0-4564 GCA_963648625.1 Odoribacter splanchnicus | reverse complement strand
GGGCAGGACGCAGGGCATGACAAAGGCACAATGCCTACTTGATGCCTATTTCCTCGTCCGTGAGGTAGCAGGCCGGATCCTCGGCCCACTCGTCGCCGTAATAGGCTTCGGCACGGGCACGGAAGTTGCCGCCGCAGATATTGAGGAACTGGCACTTCTTGCAGCGCCCGCCCACATGCTCCTTCTTGGACTTCATCTTGTGCAGAAGCTCGATGGAAGGATCGTCCCAGATCTGCGAGAAAGGACGCTCAAGCACATTGCCAAAGACATGCTGGCGCCAGAACTGGTCTGCATGCACCTTGCCGTCCCAGGAAATGCAGCCTATGCCGCGGCCGGAATTGTTGCCTTCATTGTACTGCAAAAGCCTGAAGACTTCCTCGGCACGCTTGGGATCCTCGCGCTTCAGGCGCATCCATACATAGGGGCCGTCGGCATGATTATCGACTGTGAGGATTTCCTTGGGCTTGCCCTCGTCAAAGCAGCGCCTGGTCTCGTCCATAATGAGATCGACACAGGCCCTGGTTTCCTCGTGGTTAAGGTCTTCCTTGATCAGCTCGGATCCGCGGCCTGAGTACACGAGATGGTAGAAACAGGCACGGGGCACTTCGAGATCGCGCAGCAGGCTGAAGATGCCGGGGATTTCGGCCACGTTCTTTTTGTTGATGGTAAAGCGCAGGCCGACCTTAAGGCCTTCTGCCTTGCAGTTTTCCAGGCCTTCCAGTGCCTTGCGGAATGCGCCCTTTACGCCGCGGAAGTGGTCATGCACTTCTTCCATGCCGTCCAGGGAAATGCCCACGTAGGAAAGGCCCACATCGGCCAGCTCCTTGGCCTTGCTCTTGGTGATCAGGGTGCCGTTTGTGGAAATGACGGCGCGCATGCCGCGGGTCTTGGCGTGGCTTGCCAGCTCAATCAGGTCCTGCCTGACCAGCGGCTCGCCGCCTGAAAAAAGCATGACAGGACAGCCGTAGGCAGCCAGGTCGTCAATCATGGCCTTGGCTGTCTTGGTGTCAATGTCATCCACGCCGTCCAGGCTCACGGCCTGGGCGTAGCAGTGCACGCAGCGCAGGTTGCAGCGCTTGGTCATATTCCAGACCACCACGGGCTTCTTGTCCTTGGAAAACTGCAGAAGATGGGAGGGAAGCTGGCCCGACTGGCGTCCGTAGCGCAGCACGTCGGCTTCTTCGGCCTGGCCGCAATAGAGTTTGGAGATACCTATCATATCTGTATATCTCTCCCCGGCATCCTGTACGAAACGGGGGGATTCCTCCTTAAACTTAATCTCAGGCGGCAGGTTTATATTCCCTGCCGCACAGCTGTATTCCGGAGTCCGGAACCTGTACCAGGGCTAGCCTAGCAGAATTTCCTTTATCCTGGATATTGCATTTGTCACACCGGAGAAATCTGATCCGCCGGCCTGGGCCATGTCGGGACGACCGCCGCCGCCCTTGCCGCCCATAAGGGGAGATATCTCGCGCACAAAGGCAGGAGCGTCATGCCCCTGCTGTGCCTCCTTGGACACAAACACCAGGATGGACACCTTCTCTCCTTCGCTGCCGAACAGGGCGCACACGGCAGGCCCAGTAACGCGGGAACGGATATCGTCCATCAGCGAGCGCATGGCCTTTACATTGGTGTTTTCAAGTGCGGCACTCATAAAGGAGATGCCGTTTACAGTCTCGGCTCCCTTGACAATGGCCTCTGCAGAAACAGGGGCTGCACCGGCTTTCTCGCTGGCCTTTTCAAGCTTGCGCACCTTTGCCTGCAGGGCTTCCAGGCGCTCTTCCAGCTGCTCGGGCTTTGCCTTGAGGGCATGGGACAGCTTGTCCAGCACATGGCGCTGCGAGGAGACAAGTTCCAGGGCAGCAAGCCCGGTAACAGCCTCGATGCGGCGCACGCCGGCAGCCACGCCGCTTTCGCTCACAATGAGGAACTGTCCGGCTTCGCCTGTCCTCTTAAGATGCGTGCCGCCGCAGAGTTCCTTGGAGAAGACGCCGTCTTCATTGCCCATGCTGACCACGCGCACGCTGTCGCCGTATTTTTCCTCAAAAAGATGGATGGCACCGGAGGCCACGGCCTCGTCATGTGCCATGACCTGGGTGGTGACAGGCATGTCGGCCAGGATGGCCCTGTTGACAGTCTGCTCTACCAGGGCAATTTCCTCGGGCGTCATGGCGGCAATATGGCTGAAGTCAAAGCGCAGGCGCTCGGGCGTCACCAAAGAGCCCTTCTGATGGACATGTGTTCCAAGGACTGAGCGCAGTGCCGCATGCAGAAGATGGGTTGATGAGTGGTTGCGCGCCGTTGCCAGGCGGTGCTCTTTGTCGACGCTGAGCACAACCTCGCGGTCCAGGCTCAGGGTGCCCTTCTTCACCTCGACCACATGCACATAAAGTGCTGGCTGCGGCTTTACTGTATTGAGGACGCAGGCTTCCATATTGACTTCTTCATCAGTCATGGTGCCGGTATCGCCTGTCTGGCCGCCGCCTTCTCCGTAGAAGGGGGTAACGTTGGTTACCACATAGCCTTTTTTGCCCTCGCCAAGGGAGGGAATGCTCATCCCTTCCTCGTCAAGCAGGGCCACGACCCTGCCCTCGGCGGTCAGGGTGTCATAGCCCACAAAGCGGCTTTCCATGCCGTCTTCGGCCAGCCTGGCAAATACGGACTTGCCTTCATCGCCGCCCTGCCCGAGCAGGCCGCCCTTCTTAAGGCTTTCCTTGGCCCTGGCGCGCTGGGCTGCCATAAGCCTGCCAAAGCCCTCTTCATCGACAGCAAAGCCCTGCTTGAAGGCAACGTCGCTCACGATGTCCAGGGGGAAACCGTAGGTGTCGGCCAGCTGGAAGCAGACCTCTCCGGGAATGGTCTTCTCGCCCTTGGCCTTCAGTTCCTCTATCTCGCCTTCAAGCAGGCGGAGGCCCTTGGCCAGGGTGCGGGAGAAGCGCACTTCTTCCTGGTGCACGACGCGGGCGATGAAATCCGCATTTTCCTTGAGTTCGGGGTAGTCATCGCCCATGGTCTCAACGACCTTGCCCACGATTTTGTACAAAATGGGCTCGTCTACGCCCATGAGGGTGGCAAAGCGCAGCGCACGGCGCAAAAGGCGGCGCAGCACATAGCCCCTGCCCTCATTGGAAGGCAGCGTGCCATCTGTAATGAGGAAGGCAGCGGCACGGCTGTGGTCGGCGATAACGCGCAGGGCAGTATCGACGTCGTTGGTGTCAGGGTCGCTGAAGGAATAGGTCACATTGGCGAGCTTTGCCGCATACTGGATAATGTCCTGGAAGAGGTCGGAGTCAAAGTTGGACTTCTTGCCCTGGCAGACGGCAGCTATGCGCTCAAGGCCCATGCCTGTGTCAATATTGGGCTTGGCAAGGGGAACGCGCGTGCCGTCAGGCTGCTGGTCGTACTGCGTAAAAACCAGGTTCCAGATTTCCAGGAAGCGGTCGCAGTCGCATTTGCCTATGCCGCAGTCAGGGCCGCAGGACAGGCTTTCGCCCTGGTCTATGTAAATTTCGGAACAGGGACCGCAGGGGCCGGTATCGCCCATGGTCCAGAAATTGTCCTTTTCGCCCATGCGCACGATGCGGCTGTCGGGCAGGCCGGCAACTTCCTTCCAGATGTTTGCGGCTTCATCGTCATCCCTGAAAACGGTTACCCACAGCTTGTCCTTGGGCAGTTCCAGTTCCTTGGTGCAGAATTCCCAGGCCCAGGTAATGGCTTCCTTTTTGAAGTAGTCGCCAAAGGAAAAGTTGCCCAGCATCTCAAAAAAGGTGTGGTGCCTTGCGGTGCGGCCCACGTTCTCAAGGTCATTGTGCTTGCCTGAGACGCGCAGGCACTTCTGGGCCGTGGTTGCACGCGTATAGCCGCGGTGCTCCTCGCCGGTGAAGCACTTCTTGAACTGCACCATGCCGGCATTGGTAAAAAGCAGGGTCGGATCGTTCGGGGGAATAAGGGGAGCGGACGGAACAATTTCATGCCCGTGTTTCTTGAAAAACTCTAAATAACGACGACGTATTTCCTTAGGACTAAGCATATAAATGTGCTCCGTACAACGCTGGCTGCCGTTACCCTTAAGCCGGCACCAGGCGGCACCGGCTTAAGGGGGTTGCGGCATTATTTTTTATTCACTGAACTCGCTGAAATCCTGCTGCCCGGCCGGGGCTGCAAAGGACTTGTCAGCCGGTTCCACGAAATTCTCCGTATCCATAGGCTGCGGCTCGCCCAGCGGTGCGACAGTGTTCGCTTCAGCTTCATTGATGGACGGCATGCCCAGGAAGGCGCGCACATCGTTCTCGATGCGGGTCCTGAGCTCGACGTCCTCGTTCAGAAGCTCGCGCACACGTTCGCGCCCCTGTCCCAGCTTCTCGCCCTTGTAGGCGAACCAGGATCCGCTCTTGTCTACGATGTCCCCGGCTATGCCGAGATCGATAAGCTCGCCGGCACGGGAAATGCCGGTGCCGTACATGATGTCAAAGTTGGCCGTCCTGAACGGCGGAGCCACCTTGTTCTTGACAACCTTCACCTTGGTGAGGCTGCCCATGGGATTGTCCTTGCTGTCCTTGATGGT
>CAVJEZ010000095.1:2760-7579 GCA_963648625.1 Odoribacter splanchnicus | reverse complement strand
ATGCATGACCTCGACCTTGAAGAAGGCACTATAACGCCCTTTGTGCATGTGAAGGCTTCTTCCATGCGCCATGAAACAGGCTCAAGCATCAACATGAGCGCTGTCTCCCTTATGGCCGGCCTTGCCACAGGCATTGATACCGGTGCCGGCCGCTTAAGTGCAGCTGCCTTCTTTGAATACGGCAAGGGTTCCTATACAACCCATAACTCCTTCAGCAATGCTTCCGACGTCAATGGCGACGGCAATGCCTGGTACATGGGCGGCGGCATCCTGGCCAAGATGGACTTTGCCAAGACAGGCCCCGGCCACTTCTATGCGGAAGGATCTGCCCACATGGGCTCATTGCACAATGAATATGACAGCAATGACTTGCGCGATGCCGGCGGCAGGGTTGCCAAGTTCGATATGGACAGCCCCTACTACAGCCTGCATGGGGGCTTAGGTTACGTCTGGAACATGGCGGAAGGCCATGACCTTGACATCTACGGCAAGTACATCTGGACCAGGGTGCAGGGCACGGACGACACCCTGACCACGAAGGACAAGTTTGAATTCGATGACATGGATTCAAACAGGATCCGCCTGGGAGCCAGGTACTCCTACAATGGCTCCGAGCGTTTCCGCCCCTATATCGGCGCAGCCTTCGAGCATGAATTTGCCGGTTCCTGCGACTCAAGGACCTTCGGCTACAGCGTGGCAGCTCCCAGCTTTGAAGGCAGCTCCGTCATGGGCGAGCTGGGCCTTGTCATGAAGCCGTCCGAGGATCTGCCCCTTTCCGTCAATCTTGGCGTACAGGGCTATGCAGGACAGAAGCAGGGCGTCTCCGGCAGCTGCACTGTCATGTATGAATTCTAGAGGGAGGCTTTTCCAGTAGTACGTTTTCGTTCCGAACTGTCCCCATAGGCTCTCTCTTTTTCCGCCAGGCTATGCAATGGCTTTGCGGAACGGACTTTCCCTGTGCAGCAAGAAAGCAAGCTGCCTGCCGTCTGGCTGCATCAGGGGAAGTCCTTTTTTTGATCTGTATCTCTCCGGCACGCCTGAAATGCCCTGCGGACAGCAAAAAAGGAACTTGCAGTTCATACTGTTTTTGATAGAAAGGATATGTGGAATACACAACAGGACGTATTCCGCCGTACTTTTCCGCAACATCTTCATAAGACACAGACTGGATGAGGGCATACGCTCCTTCCTGAACCAGGAGTCTGCAATGCATCTTTTTTCTTCCGTCCTGCTCGCAGCTGCACTGTGCGTTCCGGCAGGCCTTGCTCCCCTTTCTGACGCCCAGGCTGCCGAGGGAGGCTTTACTGGCCCCACCAGCACGCAAAGCGGCGGCTTTCAGGGACCTTCTGCCGCTTCCGGAGCAAACACGGTTGCCAAGGCGCTCAAAAGCTCCGATGACACCTATGTCAGCCTCACAGGGCATATCGTCAACAGAATCGGCCATGAAAAATATACCTTCCGCGATGAGACAGGAAGCATTGTTGTTGAAATAGACGACAAGAAATTCTACGGCCGCACAGTCACGCCGGAGACAACCGTGCGCATCGTTGGCGAAGTGGACTGGCATGTCGGCAACAACGAGATCGATGTGGACTATCTGGAAATCGTCAGGTAGACGAACGCCGGACACTGTCATAATATAAAGATCTTCCTGCGGCAGGCACTCTTGTACTTGTGCCTGCCCTGAAAAATTCATCTTGTAGTAAAAGTTCCTGCCATGGGGGGCAAGCCTCGCATGACCGGTGGCCCAAGGAGTGTACCATGCTGTTTTCCGGTGTCTTTACCGCCATTGTTACCCCGTTCAAGAACGGTCAGGTAGATGAAGAGACCTTCCGAGCACTCATCGACTGGCAGATTGCAGAAGGCGTCAGCGGCCTTGTTCCCTGCGGAACCACAGGCGAGTCTGCAACCCTTTCCCATGACGAGCACAAACGCGTCATAGAAATCTGCGTCGATCAGGTCAAAGGCCGCGTCAAGGTGCTGGCAGGAGCCGGATCCAACAATACAACCGAGGCCATCCACCTGACCGAGTTTGCCAAAAAAGCCGGGGCTGACGGTGCGCTGCTCATCACGCCCTATTACAACAAGCCCACCCAGGAAGGCCTGTACCAGCACTATGCAGCCATTGCCCGCGCCGTGGACCTGCCCCTTGTCTGCTACAATGTGCCCGGACGTACCGGCTGCAACATGCTTCCTGCCACGGTTGTCAGGCTGGCTAAGGAATTCAAGAACTTTGTCGGCATCAAGGAAGCCACTGCCAATATGACCCAGGCTGCAGACATCCTGGCCGACTGTCCCGATGATTTCTGCGTCCTGTCCGGCGATGACTTTACAGCCCTGCCCCTCATGAGCATCGGCGGCTGCGGCGTCATTTCCGTCACCTCGAACATTCTGCCCAAAGCCATGAGCAGCATGTGCAGGGCCTTTGCCGATGGCGATTATGCCCAGGCGAAAAAGCTGCACTACCAGCTCCTGCCCGTGCACCACGCCATGTTCCTGGAATCCAACCCCATTCCGGTCAAGATGGCCCTGAACTTCATGGGCAAAATCGGTCCTGAAATGCGCCTGCCTCTCTTCCCGATGGCTGAGGCTAACCAGGAGAAGCTGCGCCAGGTCCTGAAAAACGCAGGCCTGCTCTAAACCGGCAGCAAAAGCAAAGTTAAGCAATATTTTTATCAGGGGCGGGGGCTTCAGGCTTCCGCCCTTTTTTGCTGTCCGCACGCTTTGTCCGGCTTAGCGGCTTTGCTGCAGCCTGTCGCGGATAATGAGTGCTGCCGCATTGATGCCAAGCACCAGAAAGATAAGCACAATGGCTGTGCCGTACTGCAGGGGCCTGGTCTTGTCTATTTCCGTTCCTGCCGTGCAGAGCACATATATATGATAGGGCAGGCACATGACCGAGTCGAAAACAGAGGACGGATTTTTGGGCGTAAAGAAGACAGCAGCCGTAAACATGACGGCAGCCGTCTCGCCAGCTGCCCTGGCAACGCCCAAAATGGCGCCGGTCAGCATGCCAGGGATGGCGCTTGGCAGCACAACGCGGGCAATGGTCTGGGACTTTGTTCCGCCCAGTGCCAGGGAGGCTTCCCTGTAGGTGTCAGGAACATTGCGCAGCGCTTCCTCCGAAGTGGAGATAATGACCGGCAATGTCAGCACTGCCAGTGTCAGCACGCCTGAAAGAATGCTGACGCCCATTCCCAGAAACGTCACAAAGAAGGAAAGCCCGAAAAGGCCGAAGACAACGGACGGCACGCCGGCCAGGTTGTTTACCCCTAAGCGGATGATGCCTGCCGAGCGGCTTTTGCCGGCATATTCATTGAGATAGACGGCAGAGGCAACGCCCAGCGGAAAGGCGATAAGAAGCGCACCCAGGGAGAGGATGGCCGTGCCGATAATGCAGGGGAAGATGCCGCCCTCTGTCATCATGTTGCGCGGCGCCTCGGTCAGGAAGGACCAGGAAAGGACAGGCAGGCCGTTCCACATCAGGTAGGCGCAGATAAGGCCTAATACAAGGACGTTGAGTCCGGCTACCAGGCGCAGGAAGACAAACATGCATCGTTCTTCCATGCGCCTTGCGGACGAGGATGGCAGTGTCAGAGATTGAACGGACATGAAAACCCTCTGCTTACAGGCTGGACGTGCCTGTCTGGCGGTGTTTTTCAGCGATGTGGCTGGCGATAATATTGAAGACAAGTGTCAGCAGGAAAAGCAGTATGCCGATGGCGAACAGGGCCTGGTAATGGTCCGAGCCGACTGGCGCTTCTGCCATTTCTGCCGCAATGGAAGCAGGCATGGGCCTGATGGGGGCAAAAATCGAGTCAGGAAGCGATCCCCCGCCGCCGGCACACATGAGCACGACCATGGTTTCGCCGATGGCCCTGGACATGCCCAGCATGATGGCCGTGCCTATGCCTGAAAGGGCTGCCGGCAGGACAACGCGCAAGATGGTCTGCCAGCGCGTGGCGCCAAGGGCAAGCGACCCCTCGCGCAGGGAGCGGGGAACGGCATGCAGGGCGTCCTCGGAGATGGAGCAGATGGTAGGCACTGTCATGAGCGTCAGCACTATGGCTGCGTTCATGAGGTTAAGCCCTGTATCTGCACCGCACACGTCCTGCAGAAAGGGAGCCAGGATGACCATGCCCAGGAAGCCCAGGACAACCGATGGCAGTGCAGCCAGAAGCTCTATGAAGGGCTTGATGATGCGCCTTGTATTGCTGTGCGCTATTTCATTGAGATAGATGGCTGTGAGCACGCCTAAGGGGATGGCGAACAGGGATGAAAGCAGCGTTACGGCAACCGATCCGAAAAAGAGCGGAAAGATGCCGAAAAGCCCAGGCTCCTCAGTTGGATACCAGAGAGTCCCGAACAAAAAGTCAAAGGGGGAATAATGAGTAAAGAGGGGCATGCCTTCCATAAAAAGGAAGAGGACTATGCCCAGGAGGGATAAAAGGGAAAGTCCGGCTGTTACGGCCAGTGTCTTCTGGATGAGTTTTTCCCGGAAGATATAGGTGGGCATACAATGACTCCGGCCCTTGATACAGAGAGTACAGGGCTGCCCTGGCAGCCTTCCCAGGCTGCCAGGGCGCCTGCTGGCTAGGATACGTTTTTACATTGCACTCTGGGCTTGGACGCTTTGGTGCTTTTTTGGCTACTTGCCGGCCGGCAGCGGGACGTAGCCTACTTCACGGACGCTCTTCTGGCCCTTGCCGGGATCCAGGAGGAAGTCCACCAGGGTCTTCACCTCGCCCTTGGGAGCGCCGTTGGTGAAGATGTAGAGCTCGCGGGAAACAGGCCATACCTTGGAGATGGCGTTCTCAGG
>CAVJEZ010000095.1:0-2027 GCA_963648625.1 Odoribacter splanchnicus | reverse complement strand
ACCTTCCCGTTCCGTCAGGCGGGAATTTCTCTTCCGTTTGTTACAGGTTTGTGTCAGCAGGATGTATTGTCTGTGAAGCGTGCAGTTTGTGAGAAGCATTGCCTGTGAGGGGCAAGGCAGCTGCCATGCCTGCGTATTTGCGAATTCTGTCCCGGGCAGCCCTGTTATCCTGTTATAATGACTGCAGCCTGCGACCGGCTGCCCCATGAGACATGCAAGGAACTGCATCATAAGGCCTGCCGCAAAAAAGACGATGCCGCAGACGACAGAAAAAGCGGCAAAAGCGTTCCCTGCTTTCCTCCCAGGCAGGACAGGCTGGCCTTCCGGCATCATCTTGTACTGCCCGGTCCCAGCCTGTATTTTGCAGGCATCATCCTGCCACATCATCCTGCCTTGTGAATGCCTGTCACATAATCGTCATATTGCCATCATACTCTTGTGACGTGCAGGGCGTTTTTCCTCTTCCTGACCATACGGAGTGCCACATGTCAGAAGGAACAGTTTTAATCATAGAAGACGATGCGGATATCCGCGAGCTGCTTCGCTTTAACCTGGAAAGGGAAGGCTATGAGCCTTTGGAGAGTGCAGACGGCCTTAGCGGCCTTGCCATGGCAAAGGAACATATTCCGGACTGCATCCTCCTGGACATCATGCTGCCAGGCATGAACGGCCTTGAAGTGTGCCGCAGCCTGGCTGCTGCCGCCGAGACCAGGGACATACCCGTCCTTATCCTCACTGCCCGCGGCGAGGAAATGGACAGGGTCGTCGGACTTTCCCTCGGAGCAGACGACTATGTGGTCAAGCCTTTCAGCGTGCGCGAGCTCATGCTGCGCATCAGGGCTGTCTTACGCAGGCGCCGCCGTCCTGCCGACGATACAGGCGCAGTCAGGGCGCATGGCATCCATCTGGACACGTCGGCCCATGTGGTGACTGTCGATGGCGCCGAGGTTGCCCTGACAGCAACGGAATTCCGGCTTCTGGAAGACCTTATGCGCCACGCTGGCATTGTGCGCACCCGCGAGCAGCTGCTTGAGCACGTATGGGGCTATTCTTTTGAAGGCTATGCCAGGACTGTTGACACGCATATGCGCCGCCTGCGTTCCAAGCTGGGCGAGGCGCAGAAGTATCTCGAAACAGTGCGCGGCGTTGGCTACCGTTTCAATAAAATTCGTAAGGAAGAGGCATAGCCTCCGGCAGGCTTTGGGATAGTTTTTCTCCTGCCCTGCTGTTCCGGCGTTTGCGTCTGCGGAGTACCGAAACGTGTTTAACTCATTTACTATTCGCATTTTCGCCAGCGTGCTGGCTGCTGCCCTGCTTTCCATAGGATGCACCGTCTATTACGGGCTGCGCGCCATGGAACAGGCCCAGGAGCTGGATGTCAGGGAAAGGATGATCAGCGAGGCTTCCCTGGCTACGGAGCTTTGCAGGCTCAACGGCGGGGACCCTGCAAAGGCTGCCGGCTGGTTTGCAGCAAAGGGACATGAGAACCTGCGCCTAACCGTTGTAGATGGCAAGGGCGACGTTGTCTTCGATTCCACGCGCAAAGACAATGCCGCAAGCCTGGACAACCATGCGGACAGGCCTGAAATCATGCAGGCAGCCAGGGAAGGCACCGGCTTTTCCATGCGCGACAGCGGCACTATGTCAGAAACGCTTGTCTATGCCGCAGCAAGGATGGACGACGGTTCCATACTGAGGCTGGCCGTGCCCATGGACGATGTGCGCCATGTTCTGTGGAGCCGCTCCGAAATGCTGGTGCGCACAGGCGTGCTGGCAGCCATATTGTCGGCCCTCTTTGCCGTGCTTGTCTCTTTGTCACTAAAGAAATCCTTCCAGCCCATGATACGCGTGGTGAAGGATATTGCCTCAGGCCATCTTGAGCGCCGCATATCGAGCTACCCCGGCAGGGAATTTGCCCCTCTTGCCGAGGCCGTCAATTCCATGGCCCACAGCATTGAGGAGCAGGTGAAAAACCAGGCTGACCAGACAGCCCAGCTTGAAACCATACTCAACACCATGAGCGACGG
>CAVJEZ010000094.1:0-7582 GCA_963648625.1 Odoribacter splanchnicus | reverse complement strand
CCGCCGGACACAGAGGATATGTCCCATGCCCAATTTCTCTCTTAAGCCGCATACCATTCACATAGGCTGTGACCATGCCGCCGTCGATCTCAAGAATGCCATCATAGCCATTCTTGAAGAGCGCGGGCATGCCGTTATCGACCATGGCACAAACACAAACGACAGTGTTGACTATCCCGACATTGCCCACGACGTCTGCCGCAGCATGGAAGGGCAGGAGAGTACGGCAGGCATCCTTCTCTGCGGCTCCGGCATCGGCATGTCCATGGCTGCCAACCGCCACCCCGGCATTCGCGCCGCCCTGTGCACCTCTGAACTGCATGCAAGGCTTGCCCGCCGCCATAACAATGCCAACGTCCTCTGCATGGGGGCCCGCATAACAGGGCCTGAAATGGCCAGGGCCATCCTGCGTGTCTTTCTGGAAACGGATTTTGAAGGCGGACGCCATCAGCGCCGCATTGACAAAATCAGTCTCTAGCGTTCTTCCAACACTCTTTGCTGATTCAAGTTACTGATTCAAGGCTGATACATCCATGCAGATATACAATACGGCCTCGCGGACCAAGGAGCAGCTTGTTCCGGTCCGTCCCGGCAAAATCCACCTCTACGTATGCGGCGTCACTGTCTACGATCTCTGCCACATAGGACATGCCCGCTCTGCCCTGGTCTTTGACGTGCTTGTCCGCCATCTGCGCAGGCAGGGCCTTGATGTCACCTTCGTCCGCAACTTCACCGACGTTGACGACAAGATCATCAACCGTGCCAACAGGGAAGGACGTGACTGGCAGGAAGTCGCCTCAACGTATATTGACGCCTTCCATGAGGACATGGATGCCCTGGGCGTGCTCAGGGCGGATGTAGAGCCCAAGGCCACGGAAACCATGCAGGCCATCCAGGACATGGTGGCAAGCCTTGTGGAGCAGGGATTTGCCTATGCTTCAAAAAATGGGGACGTCTACTTCCGTGTCCGCTCCATGCCCGACTACGGCAAGCTTTCGCACCGCAGCCTGGATGACATGCAGGCTGGCGCCCGCGTGGCTGTCGGCGACGAAAAGGAAGATCCCATGGACTTTGCCCTGTGGAAGAGCGCAAAACCTGGCGAGCCGTACTGGGACAGCCCCTGGGGCAGGGGACGCCCGGGCTGGCATATAGAATGCTCTGCCATGTCCAAGCCGTACCTGCCTCTGGACATCCATGGCGGCGGCATGGATCTTATTTTCCCGC
Organism: Odoribacter splanchnicus; assembly: GCA_963648625.1. Classification (GTDB taxonomy): domain Bacteria; phylum Desulfobacterota; class Desulfovibrionia; order Desulfovibrionales; family Desulfovibrionaceae; genus Desulfovibrio. Next base: position 6,358 of record CAVJEZ010000094.1, on the reverse strand, counting down.
ACCATGAGAATGAAATAGCCCAGACAGAATGCTCCTGCCACTGCCAGCTTGCAAAGCTCTGGATGCACAATGCCTTTGTGCAGATCAACCAGGAAAAGATGTCCAAGAGCCTTGGCAACTTCAAGACCATCCGCGACATCCTCAAGACATGGCAGCCGGAAACACTGCGCTTCTTCCTTTTGAGCAAGCACTACCGTTCGCCAGTGGACTTCACTTCCGACGGCATGAACGATGCCGAGCGCGCCCTTGCTCGTGTCTACGAGGCCAGAAGCCTGGCTGAAGAAGCGCTGGGCAGGGAAAAATGGAAGAAGGTTCCCCTGCCTGAGGACATCCTTGCGGAATGGGAAAAGACAGGCACGGCCTTTGTGGACGCCCTTGAAGATGATCTCAATACGGCCCAGGCCCTGGGCCATGTGTTTACCATGGTGCGCCTTGTCAACCGCCTGCTTGAGGACAAGGCCCTGAAAGCCTCGGAAGCCGCACGCACCCTTCTCAATGAGTTTGTCCTGCGCATGCAGGATGTCACGGCAAGAACCGGCCTTTTCGGGGACAGCCCGTCCGCATTCCTCAATGCCCTGCGCTCGTCAAGATGCGCAAGGTACAATATTGATGTGCCGAAGGTGGAGGAACTGCTGGCAAAACGCGCCCAGGCCCGCCAGGAAAAGGATTTTGCAGGCTCAGACGCCCTGCGCGACGAGCTGAAGGCCATGCACGTCGAGGTACGCGACACGCCCAAAGGACAGGTGTGGGATCTGGATACGGCGCATCAATAAGTTCGATCCGCAGGATCGGCCTCAGGATCAGCATCCATATCCTCCCGTATATATGCCTTATGCTGAACAGGGAAAAAATACGGCGGAAAGCCGTCCGGCTTGTGCAAAAGCTGTCCAGGACATGGCTTGTGCTCGCACTGGGCATAAGCCTTGCCCTTCCTCTTCCTGCGCAGGCTTTCTACTTTGGCGGCGTGACGCTCAGGGACGAAAAGGAGATGGGGCGCAAGTTCGACGTAGCCATACGGTCGAGCATCTCCATGGTGGAAGATCCGGAAATCTCCACCTACGTAAAAAACCTGGTCAGCCGCATAGTGCAGGCCATACCGCCCCAGCCCTACACCTTCAAGACAGGCATCCTTCTCAACAATTCCATGAATGCCTTTGCCGTGCCTGCCGGCTATGTCTATGTGCTCACCGGCCTTCTGATGAACTTTCCCAGCGAGGACGCAGTGGCCGGCGTCCTCTGCCATGAGCTGGCCCATGTGACGCAGCGCCACACAGCCCAGAGGCTTGAGAGGTCGCAAATCATCAGCATCGGCTCCCTTCTGCTGGCCGTGGCCGGCGTGGCCGTCGGCGGAGGCGGTGCCGCTGCCATGGGCGCCCTGGGTGCAGGCCAGTCTGCCATGCTCAACTACAGCCGCGCCGATGAAACAGAAGCCGACCAGGTTGGCATGCAGTATCTGATCAAGGCCGGCTACTCTCCTGCGGGCATGGTCGAAGGCTTCAAGATCCTGCGCAACAAAAGCACCATGATGGGCTACAATGTGCCCACATACCTTTCAACCCATCCCGATCTGGGCGACCGTATCACCGGCATCGTGGCGCGCATGCACGGCATGCCACCTGCAATCACAAACCGCAGGGCCGACAACCGGGCCTTCAAGCGCATGCAGGTCCTTTTGTGGGGACGTTTTGGCACGCCTCAGACAGCGCTGCTCCGCTTCCGGGGGCCTGATGCCCTCTCCCTCATGGGCAGGGGCATGGTGCTCTCGCGCCTGAACAGGGTCTCGGAGGCCCAGGCCTGCTTCAGCCAGGCCTGCGAAAAGGCCCCGAACGACAGTCTGGTCCTGCGCGAAGCCGGCATATTCAATTACCGCAAGGGTTCGGCTGCCCAGGCGCGCACACTGCTGACAAAGGCCCTGCAGCTGGACCACAGGGACTATATGGCAAGCTTCTTTCTGGCAAGGCTCCAGGATGACGAGGGGCAGCACGCCCAGGCCCAGGCAAGCTTCAAAGATGTTCTGAGGGCAGTTCCGGAAGACCCTGAAGTGCATGAAGCGCTGGCCAGAAGCTACGGAGCGTCCCGCAACCAGGGCATGGCCTATATTCATATGACATATTGCGCCATGTACCAGCACAACAAGGAACAGACCCAAAAATACTTTGAGCGTGCCCAGTCCCTTGCCGGCACGACCCAGGAATTTAAGAAGCTTGAGCGCACCTACAAGGAACGCAAGGAAATATGGGAGAAACTCTGATGAGCAGCATTGAACTGCATGGCACCACTATCCTGGCAGTGAAGAAGAACGGGCATGTTACCATGGCAGGCGACGGGCAGGTGACCCTTGGGCAGACCATGGTCATGAAGCACACGGCCAGAAAGATACGCCTCGTAGGGGACGGCAAGGTCCTGGCAGGATTTGCCGGAGCCACAGCCGATGCGTTCACGCTTTTTGAGCTTTTTGAAAGCAAGCTCAAGGAATTTCACGGCAACCTGGTCAGGGCGGCAGTGGAGCTGACCAAGCAGTGGCGCAAGGACAAGTACCTGCAAAAGCTTGAGGCCATGCTGCTTCTGGCAGACTGCGAGCATATACTGCTTCTCTCCGGCAACGGCGATGTCATCGAGCCGGACGACGATGTTGCCGCCATCGGATCAGGCGGGGCCTATGCCCTGTCTGCTGCCAGGGCGCTTTTGCGCCATACAGAGCTTGAGCCTGAGGCCATTGTCCGCAATGCCATGACCATAGCCTCAGAAATCTGCGTCTTTACAAACAGCAATTTCACGGTCGAAAGCCTCTAAAACCGCAATCATAAAGATATATACCAAGCCTATGTCCCAAGACTCAGCCTCATGCCCAGGCAATGCCTGTCCTGCCTGGGACAGCCGGACCTTTCATCCCGGCTGCAAAATAAATCTCAGCCTTAAGATAACAGGCCAGCGCCCGGACGGCTATCATCTTCTGGACTCGCTCTTCCTTGCCCTGCCCGATCCCCATGACACCATAACCTTCTCTCCGGCCCGGGAAGGCGGGCTGGCTGTAGCCTGTACGGAAGAGGGCATTGACTGCGAAAACAACAGCCTGACAAAGGCATGGACAATCTTTGCCGATGCCACGGGCTTTGCCCCGTCCATGACCTGCAAGCTAATCAAGGGCATCCCCTGGGGAGCGGGCCTTGGCGGAGGCACTGCCGATGCAGCCTGCCTTCTCGGCTTTCTGCGCACGCTGGCAGGACAAGCCGGCATACGGGTGGCTGACAGCGAACTTATGGCAATGGCAGCAAAGGCAGGGGCTGACGTGCCTTTCTTTTTGTCAGGCTCCCCCTTGTGCAGGGTTACAGGCATAGGCGACGGCCTGGAAAACCTTGAGCCCGGGTCGCTGGGACTTGGCCCGTCATACATTCTGCTTGTTATGCCGGACATCCGCGTATCAACACCGTGGGCCTACAAGGCGTATGACGAAATGCAAAAGGCATGTCAGAAAGGGACGTTGACAGGCGCGAAAAGAGCTGATAAGGAAAGCATTCCTTTGTATCAGACGGCTGAACTCTTTTCTAATGACCTTGAAGCCCCCGTTTTCGGGCGTTACCCCAAATTAAAGGCAGTCAAGGAGTCATTGCTTCAGCTAGGAGCCTACGCTGCCTCCATGAGCGGCAGCGGTTCATGCGTCTACGGCGTGTTTGACAGCCACGCCAAAGCCTTGGCCGCAGCAAAGTCAATGGACTGTGCAGTACAGCTTTGCCATCTCGGTGGGATGTAGCCAAGCGGTAAGGCAACGGACTTTGACTCCGTCATTCGAAGGTTCGAGCCCTTCCATCCCAGCCATATTCTTTTCGTCTACAACGACAGGCACCGGCAATGAACGATTTGAAGATAGTCACAGGTTCCGCTAACCCTGACTTAGCGCTCTCAATATGCAATCATCTGGGATGCCAGCTGATTCCCACCCTGGCAACCTCCTTCGCCGACGGCGAGCTTCGTGTTGAAATAGGAGCCAATGTCCGCGGGGATGATGTCTTTGTCGTCCAGCCCACCTGTCCGCCGGATGTCAACCGCAACCTGGTGCAGCTCTGCCTTATGTGCGATGCCCTGCGCAGGGCGTCTGCCGGCACCATCACCGCAGTTATTCCCTATTTCGGCTATGCACGCCAGGACCGCAAGGTAAGCCCCAGGGCTCCTATCAGCGCCAAGGTCGTTTCCAACTTTATCACCAGTTCCGGTGCCGAGCGCATCGTAACCATTGACCTGCATGCCGGCCAGATTCAGGGATTTGTCGATGCTCCTGTTGACAATCTCTTCGCATCAAGCGTCCTTGTGGATGCCTTGAAGGGCCATATCGAAGGCGACCCTGTCATCGTGTCCCCTGATGCGGGCGGTGTCGAGCGCGCCAGATATTTTGCCAAGCGCCTCAGCGCGCCCCTGGCTATCGTAGACAAACGCAGGGACAAGCCCAACCAGGCGCATGCCATGCATGTTATCGGCGACGTCAAGGGCAAGACTGCCATTATCGTTGACGACATGATTGATACGGCAGGCACGCTTTGTGCCGCAGCAACCGTGCTCATTGAAAACGGTGCCGTAAAAATCATCGCCTGTGCTTCGCACCCAGTGCTTTCAGGACCTGCCATTGACCGTATTAATACAACCGAGGCCTTGAGTGAAATTCTTGTCACTGACACAATTCCTCTTGGCGACAAGCTCAACAACTGCCCCAAGCTGCGCGTCGTCGGTGTCGGTTCCCTGCTTGGAAAGGCCATTTCCAACATTCACACAGGCTCTTCGGTCAGTGTGCTTTTCAACTAAGTACAAGTTCTGAAAAAAAGCATTCAATATACTAATTTCCGTGCATTTATGCGCGTAAGGAGACTATTTCAATGACCATCGAAAAAACACTCTGCGCCCAGAAGCGTGAAGCCGCTGGCAAAGGCCCTTCCCATCGCCTGCGCGCTCAGGGTCTTGTCCCAGGTGTGTTCTACAACAGCAAGGGCGACAACATTCTTGTTTCCGTGCCCTCCCTTCCTCTTGAGCAGCTGTATTTCGAGATTGGCACCACAACCGTGTTCAATCTGGAAATCGACGACAACGGCAAGAAGGAAACCTACCCCGTGTTCTTCTGGGGCGCACAGAAGCATCCTTACAAGAAGCGCTTTGTTCACATCGACTACTACGGCGTTGACCTGGACAAGGAAGTAAAGGTCGATGTTCCCGTCGAGTTCACTGGCACCGCCAAGGGCGTGAAGCTGGGCGGCTTCCTGGAAACCTACCGTGAGACCATCACCGTTTCCGCCAAGCCCATGGACATGCCCCACAAGGTTGTCATTGACGTCACCGACATGGGTGTCAACCAGCATCTGACCATCGACAAGGTTGTCCTTCCCGAAGGCGCTCATGCCGTCTACAAGGAACCCTATGCCGTGGTTGCCGTTCTTTCCACCAGCAAGGAAGTGGCCGAGTTTGATGCCCTTGAAGCTGCTGCCGAAGCCCAGTCCGCTGCAGCCCATGAGGCTGCCCAGGCTGCCGCAGGCGCCGCCCAGGCCACAGCCTAATCAGAAATTTTTCCGTCCTGGCTGTCAGAAGCAGGAAGGATATATTGCAATAACGGCATCTTCCATGCGGAAGGTGCCGTTATTTTTTGGCCGCAGGCCACCGGAGACAAGCATGGACTACAGAGGCGTTCTGGCAGGACTTGGCAACCCTGGTTCCAAATATGAGAGAACGCGCCACAATACCGGTTTTGAGTTTATCGACAGGGTGCTGGATCTTGCCCGCAAAAAGGGAGAGATAAGCGAGCAGAACGGCAAACGCTTCAACTGCGAGCTGTGGCGTATACGTCTGAACGAGCTGGACGGAACCTGGCTGTGCGTCAAGCCGCTGACCTTCATGAACCTGTCAGGCGAAAGCATACAGCCAGTATTAGCCTGGCACAGAATGGATCCCAGCGACCTTGTTGTTGTCCACGATGAGCTGGATCTGGCACCAGGAAGCCTGCGCTTTAAGTTTGGCGGCGGCAATGCCGGGCATAACGGCTTAAAATCCATAACACAGCAGCTTGGAACGCCTGATTTTTACCGCCTGCGCATCGGCATAGGGCGTCCTCCTGTACGAGGCGATGTAACAGGCTGGGTGCTGGGCGGCATGCAGGAAGATGACAGAAAACTCTGGCATGCCTCCATGGATGCAGGAATAGAGGCGTTGCAAGTATTTGCCAAAAAAGGGCTTCAGGCCTGTGTTACCTTTGCCAACGAGGCAAGCCGCAATATTCTTGCCAATCAGGAGAAGCAGGCCTGACATCTCACGTTTTTGGACAAAGATTTTACATGCCGCTCAAAATCCTGCTGAGTTTTTCCCGATAATATGTCCGCTTACG
>CAVJEZ010000093.1:0-7597 GCA_963648625.1 Odoribacter splanchnicus | reverse complement strand
TCATTGCCAGGGAAACTGTTACGGCCTTCCGCAAGGATGTTACTGCCAAATGCTACGGCGGTGACATTACCCGCAAGCGCAAGCTTCTGGAAAAGCAGAAGGAAGGCAAGAAGCGCATGAAAAGGATGGGCAATGTGGAGCTGCCCCAGGAAGCCTTCCTGGCTGCCCTTACCGTCGGCAAGGAATAGGAATGCTCTTCAGGGAACTTTCCCAGAACAAAGCAAAAGAGGTGGCGGGCTCATGCCCGTCACCTCTTGTTTTTCATAGCGGAAGAAATTTAATCCCCGGACGTACAGGCTCAGTCTTTCTTTCTGCCGGCAAACAGCCTTGGCAGGGCAAAATACAGCTTTGCACAGGGATCGAAGAAGGCGCTCGGCAGATAGCTTATCAGGCGCAGGGCGAGCATTTTGCGGTCGGATGAAGGCCAGGAAGCCAGCACTTTTCTTGCCTCAGCTCCCTTCCCATGCTGCCACAGGGCAAGCGCCTCCTGGAAGTCAGCCCTTTTTTCCAGCGCTGCGACAACCTCGGGGTAGTCTTTCTCATATCCCGGATACAGGGCCTTGTGCTTGTCCAGTATTGCCCTGGTCTCTGCTGAAAACTGTTCCAGATGGCTGAAGGTGGTGCTGCTGCTGTGCACCCGCCACCAGGTCAGGGGCGCATCCACATAGTCCAGCTCCCAGTCATGGGCTATACGGTAAAAGACATCGGCCTCTTCGCAGACATTCAGGCTTTCATCAAACCAGCCGCCGTCCCAGGCACCGTCCTGCGTCAGATCCTGCAGGGCCTCGCGGCGCACAACAGCAGATGACATTGTAATCCACTGCCTGAGCATCAGGTCGGCAAAAACCATGCCCCTGCCGGGCCTGGCGCCCTCAAAGACATGGCGCAGGACGCGGTCCCCGTCGAACATGACCGTATCGGTAGTGACCAGCCCGACCCTGGGGTTGGCATCAAAAAGGGCCACCTGGCGGGCCAGCTTCTCCGGTTCCCACAAATCATCGCAGTCCAGAAAGGCAATAAGATCACCTTCTGCCTGAGCTATGGCAAGATTGCGGCCTGCCCCGAGGGGGACAATTTCATCCCCGCGGAAGTAGCGGAGTTTTTCACCATAGCTTCTGGCAATTTCCGGACTGGAATCGGTCGAACAGTTGTCCCAGAAAATAATTTCAAAATCGTCAAACGTCTGCTTCATGACGCTGTCGATCGCTTCCCTGAGATACTTTGAACTGTTCAGGCAGTTCATGATGACGGAAACCCTGGGATTTTTATTCATGTATCTTCCTTAAGTCTGTGCCATGCATAATGGAAAGGCATCTGAAGGACAGGGCCTTTTGCGACCTCTCCTGTCGGAATTTACGCCTTGTCCAGTGCTTCGCGGACAGTGCTGCAGACAAGCCTGACATCGTCTTCACTGAGGGCAGGATGCAGCGGCAGCGTCATGAGTTCCGAATAAAGCTGCTCTGTCACAGGCAGGGGTGCCTGGCTCTTAAAATAGCTGAGAAGGTGGTTGGGCTTGTAGTGCACGCCCACCGGAATGTCATGGTCAAGCAGATACTGGCGCACCTTGTGCATACGGCCGTCCAGCACGCGCAGGGGCTGGATATGCGGGCATATGTCGTCATCAGGGCTGGTCTTCAGGAAGGCAACCCTGCTTTCATCAGCCAGAAGCGACCTGTACAGTGCCGAGAGCTTCTTGCGGGCCGGGATAAATTCAGATTCCAGGCGTGTCAGCTGCACACGGCCAATGGCAGCCATAATATTGCTCATATGGAAGCGCCATCCCTGCCTCGTCACATCGGGATCCCAGGTCCTGCCGCCGGAAAAGCGGGCCTTTGTATCCTTTGCCACCGAGAGAAGGCGCACATCCTGCATGGTGTTTGCCTCGTCCTGGTTATGGCAGACAACAAGGCCGCCCTCGCCTGAGGTGATGTTCTTTATGCCGTCAAAGCTGAAGCAGGCCACATCGCCAAAGCTGCCAATCTTTTTGCCCTTGTGGCGGCAGCCGAAGGCATGGGCAGCATCTTCTATGACACGCAGGCCGTGTTCCTTTGCAAAGGCATAGACCTCGTCAATATGGTACGGATTGCTGGCATAATGAACAGGCATGATGGCAAAGGTATCGGGACGCAGGCGCTTTGCGCAGTCCTCAAGATCCAGTGTTCCTGTTTCCAGCAGCACCTCGCAGGGCACTGCCTCGCAGCCGCAGGCTGTTACTGCCTGGAAGGACGCCACAAAGGTAAGGGACGGCACCAGTACGGACCCGCGCTTTCCCTCCCCGAAATGTCCGGGAGCCACGGCATCCACGGCCATGGTCAGAGCGGCAGTACCGGTATTGGCCGTTGCCAGCTTTGATGCTTCAACGCCAAGGTACTCGGCCAGCTCGTCTTCAAAACGATGCACCTCGCTGCCCATTCCAAGGTAGCCGTCCTCGACAATAACGCGACGGACTGCATCGGCTTCACGTTCGCCGACAACAGAACGGGATAGACGCATACTCATTTATATTCTCCTTATCCTGAATCCGGGAAACAGGTATTGCTGCCTGCCATATATAATGACGGAAGAACAGTTGACTACTGCTCTCCGTCTGTAAGAAATGCCTGCGGATAGTCGTCATCTATCTTCCACAAGACCCTGTTGGCTTCTTCAAGTGTGTACCAGGGTCCCAGAAGAAGACGTACAAGCCCGCCTTTCACAGGCAGGCGGCGTACATCATAGCCTTTGTTTCTGGCACTTGCCTCTGTTTTCCGCACATTGTCAAGATTTCTGAAGACACCTATCTGCACATAGTACGGCTGGCCTGCAGTATCAGCGGCAGCCGGCTCCGCGCCGGATGACGGCACGGCATTTTCTGCAGCCGGCTTTGCCCCGGGCTCAAGCATTTCCGGCGAGCAGACGCGCACTTCCGCCGTGCCTGTTCCCATGATGCCAAGCTTTTCGGCAGCAGCCCGTGAAAGATCGACGATACGCTTTTTTGTAAAAGGACCGCGATCATTGACACGCACACTGACCGATTTGCCGTTTTTCATATTGATGACAGTAACCACGGACTGCAAAGGCAGAATTGTGTGTGCACATGTCAGGTCATTCTGGTTATAGAGCTCTCCTGAAGAGGTCATGCGGCCGTGGAACCTGGAACCGTACCATGAGGCAATGCCGCACGCATCATATCCTTTTGCGGTGGCAAGAGGATAGTATGTTATGCCGCGCACTGTATAGGGCCTTGTCGTCCGGGGGGATGTCCCGCCGGGAGCAGGCTGCTTTTTGCTGCCGCACCCGTACAGCAAAAAAAGGCAGAGGATGCATGCAAGCAAAATGACAGCGTGCCTGCCCGTCCGGGAAAACCGGCCTGAAAAAAGGAATGCAGCACTCATTTTACAGGTATTCCCTGATCATACAGGCTGGCGGACTGCGCCGGAAACGGACTCTCCGTCAGCGCTGCCAACGCTTTCAAGGGCCAGCAGCATACGCTCCCCTTCTTCATCCAGTTCACCCCCGGACCTGGCCTGCTGAAGCCAGTACAAAGCCTCGCTCTTTCTGCCGCAGTCCATGAAGTCAATGGCTGCAAGGGTATGCATGCGCTGCGGTGACTCACCATACAGTGCCCTGAGCAGGGCAGGAAAGAGTGCATGAAAGGCCTGCTGCACATTTGCCTTTTCGGTCAGGATCCACCTGGCCAGGCTGCAGTTGTCAGAAGCAGCGGGCATAATGCGCACGAGCAGTTGCATGCCCTCGCGCAGGACACGGACAATACGGTTAAGCTCTCGCTGCGATGATTCGGCTGTCTCGTCAGCAAGATGCTTTAAGGGAAGCGACAGGTTGCCGGCCATGTCTTCAGATCTGGTATACTGGACAAGGCGCATGGCATAGTGCTGGCCCTGGAAAGCATCCTCGCGAAGCTTGCAGCATTCATGAAAGGCATAGCCTATGCACCAGTCAACCAGCTGCCCGGCCGGGGCATAGCCCTGGCTTTCGTCGCCCTCTCCCATAAAAAGCAGATGGGACAAGTCCTTCAGGCGCCAGAAGACACCTTTCCTTAAGGGTTCGCCGACCAGGGTACGCAGAACCGTAAATGAAACGTTGCCATCCCTGCGGTAGCGGCGCACCTGCTCTGTTATGGACAGATAGACAGTGCAGTAATCCCTGAGCAGATCACGCAGATGGGACTCATGCCTGCTGACCAGCCGGTACCCGCTCACTTGCTGCCCTGCTGCCTTCTGGCCCTGGCTTCGGCTTTGGCCTTTGCCTTGGCCTCAGCCTGTTCGTGCTCCTGAAGCAGGGCTTCTGCAACCCTGAGATCGTAATTGGACTCGGGGCTTGCACCGTCATGTTCGGATTTGAACATCTGGGCGGCAAGAGCAATGATATCGCTGGTTAGCCACTGGTGCTTTTCCCAGACTTCAGGATGATCCGCATCCCACATGCGGAACTCGATATTGCCTTCCTCATTGCGGCGGACATAAATACGGACGGCAGGAATGCCGGGCTGGGGCAGGTAATACAGACCGAGACTATCTTCCATTTTTTTCCTCTGAACAATGCTTAAAAAGACAACAAGACATACGGGACAGGCATACAGGGCCTGAAAAAGTTGCTGCATGGTACTGAACCATGCCTTCATTTGGCAAGAAGACAGTTTCCGGGTTTTCTCGGCAGGGCATTTTCTGTCCGGAAAGCTGTGGCCGCAGTCATTTTTAACCCGTCCTGCCCCTCACATGCCGTTTTCAAAAATTTTTTTCGCCTTTTCTCCTGCGCATGGCTCACGCCGGAACGAAAACCTGGGGCATATTCACCCTGTCATTATAGGCTGTATTGCCAGATATACTCCCATGTAGTAGTGTGCTTTGCGTGTCGGCATAGTGCATGACACAGGAAAAGAAACTTGCTAATATTTTCACAAGCAGGCAGTAAAAACAGGCAAAAATGGCTTGTTTCCTGACAAAACTTCTTGTGAACTTAGGCACACAGTTGCTAAATGCTGGCATTTTAGCTAGCATAAGCATAATAAGTCTCACTAAGTCCGGGTGGAAGGACATAACAGCAGTCGCTGTATGTCCCGGTTCTCCCGGATACGGATTCTGAATCCCACTCATTTCCCCAAACCACGTGGAGGTAAGGTAATGAAATTCGAAACCCCCTTGTTGGACCAACTGGAAAAAGGCCCCTGGCCGAGCGTTGTGTCTGACATCAAGCAAGAGGCTGCCCATCGTGCTGCTAACCCCAAAGGCCTTGACTACCAGATCCCTCAGGACTGCTGTGAAGACCTTCTCGGGCTCCTTGAGCTGAGCTACAAGGACATGGAAACACACTGGAAGCACGGCGGCATCGTGGGCGTGTTCGGATACGGCGGCGGCGTTATCGGCCGTTACTGTGACCAGCCTGAACAATTCCCCGGCGTTGAGCATTTCCATACCATCCGTGTTGCTCAGCCTTCCGGCAAGTTCTATAAGACCTCTTTCCTGCGCCAGCTGTGCGACATCTGGGATCTGCGCGGTTCCGGTATCACCAACATGCACGGCTCCACCGGTGACATCGTTCTCCTGGGTACCAAAACACCCCAGCTCGAAGAAATCTTCTTCGAACTGACCCACAACATGAAGAACGACCTCGGTGGTTCCGGCTCCAACCTGCGTACACCTGCTGCGTGTATGGGTATGTCCCGCTGCGAATATGCCTGCTACAACACCCAGGACTGCTGCTACCAGCTGACCCAGGACTACCAGGACGAACTGCACCGCCCCGCATTCCCCTACAAGTTCAAGTTCAAGTTTGACGGCTGCCCCAATGGCTGCGTGTGCGCCATGGCCCGTTCTGACTTTGCCGTTGTCGGCACCTGGAAAGACGACATCAAGATCGACCAGGATGCAGTGAAAGGCTATGTCGGCGGCGAATTCGCCCCGAACGCCGGTGCCCACGCCAGCCGCGACTGGGGCAAGTTCGACATCCAGGCCGAAGTCATCGACCGCTGCCCCACCCACTGCATGAAGTGGGACGGTCAGAAGCTGACCATCGACAACAAGAACTGCACCCGCTGCATGCACTGCATCGACACCATGCCCCGCGCCCTGCACATTGGTGACGAGCGCGGCGCCAGCATCCTCTGCGGTGCTAAGGCCCCCGTCGTTGATGGTGCCCAGATGGGCTCCCTCCTTGTGCCCTTCGTCAAGGTTGAACACCCCTATGACGAGGTCAAGGAAATCATTGAAAACATTTGGGACTGGTGGATTGAAGAAGGCAAGAACCGTGAGCGTCTTGGCGAACTCATGAAGCGTACCGGCTTCCAGAAGCTGCTTGAAGTGACCGGCATCGAAGCCGAGCCCTTCCACGTGAAGGAACCCCGTGCTAACCCCTACATCTTCTTCAAGGAAGACGAAGTGCCCGGCGGCTTCACCCGCGACCTCGCAGATTACCGTTCTCGTCACCAGCGCTAGTTTTAGGGGGAAAAAGCAATGGCTTTTATTTCTTCTGGATACAATCCTGAAAAACCCATGGAAGGCCGTATCACCGATATCGGCCCCAAGAAGTACGATGAAATGTTTCCGCCCGTCATTGCCAAAAACTTTGGCAAGTGGGTGTACCATGAAATTCTTGAGCCCGGCATGCTGATGCATGTGGCCGAGTCCGGCGACAAAGTGTACACCGTGCGCTGCGCCGGTACCCGTACCATGTCCATCACCGCCATCCGCGAAGTCTGCGACATCGCTGACAAATACTGCGACGGTTATGTCCGCTGGACAACCCGTAACAACATTGAGTTCATGACCGAGTCCCTGGATACCGCCAAGGCCATTCGTGACGACCTGAACTCCCGCAAGTTTGCTGCCGGCTCCTACAAGTTCCCCGTGGGCGGCACCGGCGCCGGCATCTCCAATCCCGTGCATACCCAGGGCTGGCTGCACTGCCACACCCCTGCCACAGACTCCACCGGTCCTGTGAAGGTTGTCATGGACGAACTCTTTGAAGAGTTCAGGCAGATGCGCCTCCCCGCTCCCCTGCGTATTTCCCTGGCCTGCTGTATCAACATGTGCGGCGCCGTGCACTGCTCCGACATCGGTCTCGTGGGCATTCACCGCAAGCCTCCTATGATTGACCACAAGTGGGCTGACAAGCTCTGCGAAATCCCCCTGGCCGTCGCCGCCTGCCCCATGGCTGCCGTGCGTCCCACCAAGGTGGAATTCGAAGGCAACAAGGTGAACTCCATCGCCATCAAGGTTGACCGCTGCATGTACTGCGGCAACTGCTACACCATGTGCCCCGCTCTGCCCATCGCAGACAAGGAAGGCGACGGTATCGCCATCATGGTCGGTGGCAAGGTTTCCAACCGTATGACCACACCCAAATTCTCCAAGGTTGTGGTTGCCTACATCCCCAACGAGACACCTCGCTGGCCTTCTCTGACCGCCGCTGTGCGCAAGATCGTTGACACCTATGCCGCTCATGCCCGTAAGTACGAGCGCCTTGGTGACTGGATTGAGCGCGTAGGCTGGCAGGACTTCTTCAAGCTGACCGGCCTGAAGTTCTCACATCATCTGATCGATGATTTCCGTGATCCTGCTTACTACACCTGGCGTCAGAGCACCCAGTTCAAGTTCTAATA
>CAVJEZ010000092.1:0-7723 GCA_963648625.1 Odoribacter splanchnicus | reverse complement strand
GGCCAATACAGCGGGGCTCTTCTATTCCGACAAACTGTGCAAATGCACATCTTTTCAGAACAGAAAGCCTCCCTTAACCCGTTATACCTCTTCTTCCCTGCCCCTTTGCAGCAGTTCCTCTGTTAAGGCCTTAACAAGGTCCTCTGCCTCCTCTGTTCCCTCATCCCGTCCCAGGTATTTTCTCCTTTCAAGCTCGTCCCTGACAGTCCCCTCGGGATAGGCTTTTTTCAGGATGCGCAGTGCCTTTGCACAGCCAAAGGCCTGGTAGAGTGCATTGCGCACGCGCATGTCCTCAGCCGTGGTGCTGAAAGCCCATCTGGTGATGGATCCTGCCGTGCAGGTCAGCTTCTGCAGGCACTCCCCCTCGGACGTCCTCTGCAGCGCCACAAAGCCGGCACCTGCCCTGGTGGGCTTTGTGCTGTGTCGCAGGGCATAGACTGCAGCCCTGCTCAGCCCGAAGCGGCTACCTGTTTCCTCTGCCTCCTGCGCATTGCCAGCGCCCATGGCATAGACATTTGTCGCCAAATCCACCAGCACCTTGGGAAAGTCTGACAGCTGCTGGGAATAGAGGCATATGGCCAGGTTCTGCTTTCTGGCCTCGCGGCTGGCGCAGGTAAGGTCGGCTATAATCTGCCTTGAGAGCGGATTGTTCATGTCAGCGCAGCTTGCCCTGTGAAACTCGTCATAGCAGAGCCTCTTGGGCAGAGACACCAGGTCCTCAAAGCGCTGCCTGTGGTACTCCCTGGCATAGTCCGGCACCTGTTCCAGGTCAGCCATGGTGTTGAAGAAATGCGCAGCCCCTGCAAAGCGGGCCAAAAGGTACATGATGCCAGACTGCCTTTCCGCAGCCGGGCCGCCCCTTGGCGTCACCTCGGTGAGATCCAGCCCCACTACCCTGGCTTCGCCCAGTGAAAACTGCGTGGGCGCAGCCAGCAGCGGATACTCCCGTATGGCCGTGGTCAGATGCCTGGCACAGGCCTCGGGCACGCTTTCCCCGGACCCGTGCACCAGGATGGCGGCAAAGCGGTTTTTCAGGAGCGGGTTGCTCATTTCCACCATGCAGTCTGCCAGAAGCGGCACGGCATGGCGCTGGGCCCGGACCGCAAGGGCAGTCTCCCCTGCCTCAAAGAGCTCGCGCACCACTTCCCACCATGTGGCATCGTGCAGCAGGTGCGCGGCATTGTCCTGAAGCCAGGCTGCCACCTCAGGCTCGGCATGGGCGTCAAAGCGCCTCGGCTCCTCGCCGTCCGGCGCAAGCCGCCTGTACACCGCATCCAGCGCCTCCCTGAGAAGGTCCATGACGCCGTCCTGCGGCGCAGTTTCCGAAAGCGGCGTGCACAGCAGGGAGAGGAAGTTGATCAGAAAGGATGCATGGGCCCTTGTGGGGTACGGACAGCAGAGAAGCGTGTCAAAGGGATTGACTGCACAGGACCTTGTATTGCGGATCCTGGCAAAGACGGCCAGGTGGCGCATTGAAGGCGGAAGTGCAGCCCTGACCAGCTCTATGACGCCTGAGCAGGACTGCCCGATGTCGATGACTGTAAGCCAGGGCAGCCTTGCCAGCCCGGGCCGCAGCAAAAAGAAGAAGTTGAGCGTATTGAGGAAGAAGGACTTGCCCGATCCCATGCCTGCAAAGCAGATCTCGTTCCAGCTGGCCATGTTCTTTGCAAAGAGCTTCAGCGGCATGGAACGCCCGTCAGGCGTGCGCAGAGGCACGTCCGGCTCTGTCCAGGGCGAGCAGGGCCGGTACAGCGGCAAAAGGCGCACTGCCTCTGACAAAGGGCAGACAGCTTTGACAGCCGGCGAGACATAGCATGCAGCCGGCAGCGTCGCCGTATAGGCACAGAGCGGATCGCCCGTGAGCATGCACGTGTCGCACGATCCCCAGGACTGCACTGCCTGCGCAAACCTGGCTGCACGCCGCGAGAGGCGCTCCCTGGCCTCGTGCAGATCGGCACAGTCCTCAAGGCGCACCCAGGTCACAAAGGATATCTGCAGCCCTATGCAGATTTCCCCGGCAAGCTCAAGCTCCCTCAGGGCCGCATAGGACCTATGCAGGCGCAGGTTGGAAGAAGATGCAAAGGACAGTATGGAAGCTGCCGCAGACTTGAGCCCATGGCCGCGCATGCCGTCCCCGCTCAGCAGCATGGCGCAGCGGAAAGGCAGGCCGTCAGCGGCAAGGGCTGCAAAGAGGCTTGAAAAAGGCTGTACGTTCTGGGGCGGCATGCTCATCACAAAGGGTGCATAGAGCCTGTTGTCCACTTCCACAAAGCGTCCCTCGTACACCCTTGCCTGCACCGGCCACACCTGCCTTGCCAGCGTCGGCGGCAGGTACGAGGTGGCTTCATTTGCGGAAGCGCCCTGTTCAGGAGTGCGCAGGGGCAGCCTGTCCCCCATGAGCACAGGGCGCCAGTCAGGCGCCGTCCAGTTGGGGCAGTTGGCAGAGCGCACCATGCGCACGGCCTCGTGGCTGTCTGCCACGTGCACAAGGCAGCTTGCGCTCCGCAAGGCCCCGGCAATTTCCCGCACCACGGCCCTGTGGGCATCGCGCAGCCTGGCAAAAGCCTCGTTCCTCTTCATGGCTTCCTTTGGCTGCACCAAAAGGCTTTTCCCAGGGCCTTTTCCGGAACCTTTTCCGGAACCAGTGCCGGCCTGCTCATAGTTTTTCTTCTGCTCGGCCCTGGCCAGTATCTCGGGCGTTGTCCAGACAGCCAGGCACAGGCTTTCAGCCGCACAATAGGAGGCAAGGGCATCCCCCCAGTCGTCAAGGACCTCGTGCAGGGCAAGCCCTGTCCTGTCGCAGGAAGCATGCATGGGCTGCATGGCCCTTGTAATCATGGCCCTGCTGTCCTCTGGATCGCAGGCAAAGACGCACTGCACATAGTGCCCGCTGCTCAAGAGCGGCGCTGCCAGGACGCCGGCAAGAGCCTGGCATATGGCCTGGTACTCCTCGGCTCCTGTCATGCGCAAAAAGCCCTCTGCCCGCAGTATGCTTACCAGGGCCCCGTTGTCGGCAAGAAGCATGCCGTCCTCGTCCGTGCTGTGCAGGCGGCACATGGACACAGGGGACACGCCGCACAAGTCCTGCACGTGCCCCAGAAACCTGTCAAATGAAAGGAAAAAGGAATCCCAGCTCATCATTCCCCCTGTTTGCTGCTGCTGTTTGCTACTGCTGTTTGTCACTGTTGTTCATTACTGGTGTTCGTCAGGCCGCTGCAGCTTTCTGGATGCCACAAGGCTTGATATGGCAACGCCGCGCGCATTTTCGGCAGGAGACACCCTGCGCACCCGCACCGCAACCGTATAGGCATTGTTGGCAATGCGCCCCATGCTCGTCTCATAGGTGAGCAGCAAGGGCACCTCGAATTCCCGGACAAGGACGCCTGAAAGGACGCCGCTCTTGGTGAGCACGGGTGCCCCCTGCACAACGGCATGGACAAGGGCCTTCTGCTGGCGCATGAGCGCAAGATGCCCCTCCCTGTCCAGTGACAGGGCAAAGCTTGTAAAGGCAGACGGAGTAAAGTACTCCCTGGCCTTTGTGAGCTGCTCGCGCCAGTTTAAGTAGTCCAGGTTGAAGGAGGAGCTCACGGCCTCGGCCACCCAGTTTTTCAGGGCTGCGTCCGTCAGCACCGGCTCTGACAGCGGCGTCATGGGCAGAAGCTTCATGTCCGTGCTCATCCCGAAGTACACGGGTGCAGGCCGTGCCAGAAGCGTCACCAGGAAGGCGCAGAGGGACACAAGGGCTGCCAGAGAGAGCACAAGGCAGGTCTTCTGGGCCGTGCGCAGGGCCTGCCTTGTCCTGGCAAGGCCTGCGCCAAGCGTATCAAGGCCCCATTCTGGCGGGACCATTCCTTCCACCTGACTGGCCACCTGACTGGCTCCCTGCTTTGCCGCATCTTGTTTTGCATTATGCAACGCCATTGTCCTGTTTTCCTGCCTGTCCTTATTGCCGCCATTTTTTCCGGACAGCATTGCCGGCATTTTCATCACCCTGTCCTCCCCTGTCATGTTTTGTCCCGCTCTTTTCTGCTGTTCTTCATTTTTTTTGCTGCCAGGCCTGCTCCTGCATGGCCGTCAGGCACGGATGCCCTGCCTTTCCATCCTTTTCAGGACAGTCCCTGCCAGCCAGGTCCATTCCTCCTGCCATCGGCCGCGCTCGTTCCATAGTTCCGAGGCCGCATAGCATTTTGCCTTGAGGTCTCCCTCCCAGTCATAAAACCAGCGCAGGGGCCGCAAATGCCTGGCAACGGCATCGCGCTCCCTGGCTGAGGGATTCTTGCGCAAAAAAACACCCAGCACGGATCCGAAGAGCTCGGGATTTTCTGAGATGAGCCGTCCTCCGTCCTTGCGCTCCTGCAAATCTTTCAGTCCGTCCGGGAGGGCAAGGGTGCCTATGCTGTCGCACAGCCTGCGCAGCTTGTCCCGCAAAGCCCTTGCCTGGCTTAAGGACGGGCCTGGCGGCGGCGGACCTGCTTCCAGCTCCTGCGTCAGAATCTCGGCCACGGCCCTGACATGGGTTATCATGTTCAGGTGAATCTGCGGTATGGCCTCTGTCCAGAGAAAGCGCCCAGGCATCCTGCCTTCTGCCAGCATGAGGTCAAGGTGCAGTATGCCGTGGCAGAGGGGGCAGACTGTCACCAGGTTGGAGTCCGCATTGTTGTTGCAGTTGTCGTCCAGGTGATGCACCTCAAGGCCGCACCACATGTCGTACTGGGTGACGGACGAGTGCAGGCCGCAGCCCTGGCAGGTGTAGTCGTCCCTGCGTATGGCCTGGTGGCGCACATCCGTGATGTTGCCGCTTGTCGAGCTGTCAATGATGTCGCTCTTCCAGATGGCAGTCTGTATGCAGTAGGCTATGTCGAGCATGTAGCAACCTCGCAAGGCATATGCCGGATATGCACTGATATGCACTGATGCACTCTGTGCAGTGAAGTTTTATGTGCGGGAGCTCCTGAAGGAGAATCTGAAGGACAGGCGCCCCCGCCTCCCTTAAGGGGGAGAATTTTGGGCTAAAGCCCTATCTCATTGAGCTCCGGCGATCCTGTTCCCAGCGTGCCGGATCCCATCTGGGCAATGGTGGCTGCACCGAGAAGGCCGCAGCCTATGATGATGGCCATGATGGCAGATCCCTTGGGGGATCCTGGCTGCTGGGACCGTGCCCACAGCTGCCAGAGGCCCAGACCCACCAGGAAGAAGCCGCCCAGGGCAAAGCCTGCCTGCAGCAGGGGCCCGAAGCGCGTCATCTCGCTTTTGACGTTGTCAGCCATGTCGCCAAAGCTGGCTGCAATGGCAGGCACAGGAAGCAGCGCCAGGATGGCTGCCGTGATCCAGGCCTTTGCCCGGCTGGCTTGTGCCAGTACCCAGGCTGCCAGAAGGGAATGCATGCTCTTTATGCTTGGTTTACCGTACATTTTTTCTCTCCTTCCCAAGGGGCCGTATGCCGCCCCTGGAAATATGTGGTCAGTTTGCTGTCTGTCTGGTTACTGTTTGTTTTCTGTCTCCCGGCTGTCTTTCGCCGGCAGGTTGTGCTTTCACAGCAGCCGGGCATGGCGCTCAGCTTCCCAGGAGCGCTGTCACGACCTCCTGCACGCTCCCGCCAAAGGTTGTGCCCAGGGCCAGCATGAAGGAGCGTATGTTGAGGCACAGTATGCCGCCTGCCATGTGCGTTACAGCCGGCCAGAAGGTGCGGGCCCCGTCGGCTGACTGCTTCAGCAGCACAAGGCCTTTCAGGACCTGGTATGCGCCCACGGTCATGACAATGGTCATGGCCAGGACAACCATGTTTTCCAGCCCGCCAAGGGATCCTGTCTCCACTGATGCCATGTCGGCAGGGGCGGACTGCTGGAAGACTGTCATGCTCAGAGCATCCAGCACTGCGGGAAAGCCTGCCAGCATGGCGCCTGTCACAAGGCCGGCCAGTCCCGGCAGGACTGACCTGCCGCTCTGGGCGCACCTGTAGAGGTACACAAGCGCAAAGCCTGTCACCGCCAGCCCGCACAAGATGGCTGCGGTCCGTATCAGCGGATAGAAGTGCTGCAAGGACTGCGCTGCCCTGGCGCAGGCCTCAAGAAATCCTGCATCCATTGCCTGCATGGCTTATTTCCCTGCCTTCAGGGACAGTATGCCGCGCGAGGTATAGACAAGGCCCTTTGCCGCATCTACGCGGTGCACCATAAAGGTGCCTGTCTGCTCCCCGGCTCCCATGTTCCAGATCCGTCCCTTTGCATCCTGCAATATGGCCCTGGACTCGGACAGGCCCTGTATGCGCCAGCCCCTGAGGGCCGGATTTTCAGCGGATGAAACAGCTCCGTCCTTTTTCTGGCCGGCCTTCCGGGAATTGTCCTTGGGGGATCTTGCCGCCTGGGGACTGTCCTTTTTGCTGGCCGTTTTGCTGTCCGTTTGATCTTTTTTCTGCTCCTTGTTCTGCTCCTTCTTCCTGGCCGTCTTCTTATCCTCCTTTTTTTCGTCCTTTTGGACGTCTTTTTTCCTGTCCTGTGCCTGCGTCTGCCTGTCTTTCTGCATGTCCTTCTGCATGTCCTTCGCTGCCTTATCCTTCACCGTACTGTCCCTGGCTGCTTTTTCCATTGCTGCCCTTTCCTGCCGGCTGTGCTCAAGCATCTGCTGCAACAGCAGCAGCCCTGCCTCAGTCTTTTGCAGGCTGTCCTCAAAGGCCTGCAGGCGTTTTTCAAGCCTCATGCCTGCCCCGTCTTCAACCCCTGTCCTTTGCGGCACTTCTGCCTGCGGCAGGGAAGCTCCATCCTCGCTTCTACCGGCAGGCTCAGGCTTTGCGCCATCCCCTGTCCCGGGGGAAGAATCCGGGCCGTCTTTCAGAGGGCCGTCCTTCAGAGGCCATTCAGTCAGCGCATCTTTCCCAAGCGCGCCGTTCTTTCCGGCTGCTTCATTTCCGGCTGCCATATCCTTCTGCTGGGCCCGTAAAAGGGCTTCCCTGGACGCAAGGTAGGAAAGCACGTCTTCCTCTGCAAGCTGCACCCGGCCTGCCTGCTCATTTTCAGGGTCATCTACAGTGGCATTTTCTGGCGCCAGTACATGGTCAATTCCATGGTCCTTTCCATGGCCATCCGGGCCGGCATCAGGCAGGAGATCTTGTTCTGCACCTGCCAGGGAACCAGCCACGGATGCAGTTCCGGAATCGGCTCCGACCGTCCCTGCGGATGCAGCATGTTCTCCCATCCTGCCCTGGCCTGGCTGCTCAGAAGAAAGGTCCGAGGCCTTGCCATCCTGTCCGCCCTGTCTGCCCTGTCTGGTTAATGCGCCCTGTCCTTCAATACTGTCACGGTCCTTTTCAATGCCAAAGGCCGCCAAAAGGCCTGTTCCTGCCGGGCCGGCAAGGCGGGCATTGCTGCTGCCGTCCATGCCGCCATTTCCGTAGACCCCGATCCAGGAAAAATACACCACCAGGCAGGCAAGGACGAGAAGGATGAAGCCGCAGGCCAGCCTGCCTGTCAGCGAAAGAACTTTTTTTGCCTCTGCCCCGTGATTTTTGCCCTCGAAAGAATCCTGACAAAGTACGCGCGCTCCTTCAGGCCGGCTGCAGCCTTCATGATCTGCAGCATCTTTCTCCTGCTGCCTTCCATGCTGTATCCCGTCAGTCCTGCCTTCATCCCTGCATTCATTCCTGCCTTCATCATTTCCTTCCTCCGCTTCTTCTGCCGTCCTGCGGCAGGCCTTGTCATCAAATCCCTGGCTGCCTGCAGCCGCAGGC
>CAVJEZ010000091.1:0-7844 GCA_963648625.1 Odoribacter splanchnicus | reverse complement strand
TACACTCCGTGGCTGTCATGTGAAAAACAGAATAAGTGCGCGCCGCAGAAAATCTCTGTTTCTCATACAGATATTTGCCAGAAAGTCAAGAGCTCATGCGGTGTTTGCAGGGGTTCCGGCAAGGCGTCCGGCAGGCTGTCCGGGAAGCTGTCAGAAAAGCTCCCTGGCAATGCTTTCCGAAAAAAGTCTGTTACATGCCTGCCTCGTATCAGCGCACTGCCTTCTTCCCTGCTCCCCTGCCGCTGTTTTCGGCAACATAGCCCGAGCTTTGCGCATTATGGCGCAGCCAGGAAATAATGCCGTCTGCAAGGCCGTCCGAGAGTGACTGCCTGTAGGATGCCTTCTTAAGCAGCGCGGCATCCTCTTTGTTGGAACAGTAGCCCACCTCTGCAAGGATGGAAGGCATGGCTGTTGCGGCCAGGACAAAGAATGGCGCCTTTTTGACGCTGTTTCTCTCTGGTGCACGCCCTGTTCCGGTCATGGCTGTGTGCAGGCTTTCCCTGACAAGGCCGGCCAGCTTCCGGGACTTCAGCATGCGTGCCGCTGTGGCCGACTGCTTTGCCGATACCCGCATGGGCGACACTTTCCTGTTCTTCCCGTTTTCCCTGTCTGCCACTGTGACGCCGCATGTGGCCTGCGTATCCAGGTAGTAGATTTCAAGGCCCCTTGCTGTCTCGCAGGGA
The DNA here is from genome assembly GCA_963648625.1 of Odoribacter splanchnicus. Taxonomy (GTDB): domain Bacteria; phylum Desulfobacterota; class Desulfovibrionia; order Desulfovibrionales; family Desulfovibrionaceae; genus Desulfovibrio. The sequence goes on along the minus strand of CAVJEZ010000091.1, from coordinate 7,161 downwards.
TTGGCGTTGACGTGGATGGACACAAAGAGGTCGGAGCCGGTCCTGTTGGCCAGGGCAGAGCGCTGGGGCAGGGAGACAAAGGCATCCTTTGTGCGTGTGTAGTATACGGTTATGCCGTACTTCTGCAGCTCGCGTCCGAGGCGCAGGGCAATATCGAGCGTTATGTCGCGTTCGATGATGCCATTGTGGACCGTCCCCGGATCATGGCCGCCATGGCCTGCATCAATGGTTATGCTGCAGGGCCTGCCGGCGGCATTGAGTATTCTGGGAGCACGCTCCTTTGTGTCTGCCTTTTGCACGGCATCATCTTTTGCCACTTTCTGCCCCCTGCCTGCAGAAAGCGTATTGCGAAGGGCCCTTGCATCCTTTGCCGTGTCAGATTTGCCGTATTTTTTTGCGTGCAGGTCCAGGTACTTCAGGGCCTTCTTTGTATTGTTAAGCTTCTGTCCTGAAATGATGGCACAGGCCAGAAGGGCATCGTCTGCAAGCCTGTTTTTGGGCGATCCTGAATACATGGCCTCATACAGGCTTAGGGCAAGGCGCCAGTCTTTTGCCTGGTGCGAGCACTCAGCCAGGGACGCCTGGCATGATGCTGCCCAGGAAAGGGCCTCTGCTGACATGTCTGTCTTCGGGGCAGAAATGGCTATGGAAAGAAAGGCATCACGCAGGTCTTCCCAAGGCTGGCGCCAGCGGCATCTTTTTGCATCCTGTTCCAGTGCACTGACTGCACCGGTATTTTGGGCAAGGGCATTCTTGAGATCCTTTTTGCCAAGCAGGCGCAAAGTGCCGAACTCTTCCGGCCTTAAGCCTGGCAGGGTGCCGCAAAAGTTTTTTGCTGCCACCCCTGACAGGGGCTGGGCAAGGGCTTCGTTAGCCATACCGGACAGCATGAAGGCAAATATGCCGATTACGGAGAAAAGCAGGCATGAAAGGAGTGCATTTTTTGTAACGGGACAAACAAGGGGACTCCGTTCCTCATATGTCCGTCTGCATCCTGCCATGGCCTTTTCTCCGAAAATTGCCTTCACGCATCCGGCAAGCTGCAAAGCCTGTGGCAGCCTCCTTAGGGGATGCAGCCGGACAGCTTTCCAGAGCTCGCCAGAAATTCATAAAACCTCATTCAGGCTCATCGGCAGATTTCCGGAAAACAAAAGGGCGGCAGGAAAATTTGCCTGCATTCTCCTGCTGCGGGCTGAAGCGGCACACCGTAAGGCGGTGCAGACACCAGAAAAAAACAGGGGCTGGCAGGGATCTGATCATCGTTTATGGCGTTTCTTGCCACTGGCACTGTAAACAGATATACAACTGTACTTTCATGCTTGCCTTTTGCCGGACCAGTCCGGTTTTAATTCTTTTTTGCAGGGCAGAAATGCCTGTTTTTCTGGTATGCCATGAGCAGAATAAAACGCTTGGCACTGCAGTTTGCCCAGTGGGGGCTTGGCTTCGGGGCCCTTGCCTGGGCCCTGAGCGATGTGGATTTTGCGCTGCTCTGGCAGGCCGCAAGGTCCTACAGCGTTGCAGCCATGCTGCCGGTCTTTTTCTTTGCCCTGGCAGACTACCTCTGCATGGGCATGCGCCTGACAGTGCTGCTTCCTAGGGACATAGGCTTTAAGCGCAGCCTGTCCGCCACTGTTTTGGGGACGGGGATGAACTGCATCCTGCCCGCCAAGGCAGGCGATGCCCTGAAGATTTTGTATCTGACAAGCAATACGAAGTATTCGCTGGTGGACATGAGCTCTGTCATCATCTGGGACAGGTTTCTGGACTGCATCTGCCTCGGCACGCTGCTGGTTTTTGCCTGGACCCAGGTCGGATCCAGTGAAATGTCCATGAGCTTTCTGGTGCCCCTGGGCGCCTTTGCCGCAGGTTGCTGCTGCCTTTTGGCCATGCGCCACTGGTCAGGCTTTTTTCACTCCCTCTACGCCCGCTTCCTGCCAGGATCGCTGAGCTCTCCTGTGTCAAGGCTGCATGCAAGCCTTATAGACCAGGTTTCGCTCCCGTGGGTTGCCCATGGCTTTTTTTATTCCGTTGCCACCTGGGTTACCTACTATCTCAGCTTTTACTTTACTGTGCGCTATGTGGGCGGGCTGGAAATGGATGCCTGCGCACAGCTTGTTGTGCTGACTGTGGCAACTGTCGGAACAGCCATTCCGTCGCTGCCTGGCGGCATAGGGCTTTTTGAGGGAGCCATGGTCCTGTCCATGTCCTGGTACGGCATAGACGGCACCAGGGCCATGGGGCTGGCACTGTTTTTTCACGCCGTGCACTTTTTCCCGCTGGCACTCTGCGCCCTCTGCATTCACAGCAGGGCCCGTTATGTGCGGGACAAAAAGCCGCAGGGTACCGGAAGATAATGGATTATCCTGCAGGAGGCGGGCATGTCTGCGTCCTGCTTACGCTTATTTATCTTGAGCAATATATAAGGAGAGGGTTTCAATGGACAGGGAACGTCTGGCATCGCGTCTGGGCTTTCTTTTGCTGTCGGCCGGCTGTGCCATAGGCCTTGGGAACGTCTGGCGCTTCCCGTGGATTACAGGGCAGTACGGCGGCGCATGGTTTGTGCTGATTTATCTGTTCTTCCTGGTCATCTTCGGCCTGCCGGTCATGATTATGGAATTTGCCATTGGCCGTGCCTCAAGGCGCAATATGGGCAGGAGCTTCCATGTCCTGACGCCTGAGAAGAAGGGCTGGCACTGGCTGGGGCTTCTGGGCCTTGTGGGCAGCTACATGCTCATGGTCATGTACATACCCGTGGCCGGCTGGATGCTTGCCTACTGCTGGTTCATGGGAACAGGGCAGCTCAACCTGCCGCCCGACCAGGTGGGCGCATTCTTTGGCTCCATGCTTGCCGATCCTGTGACCATGACCTTCTGGTCTGCCGTGACGCTTGTCATAGGGCTTGCCGTCTGCTGGTTCGGCGTCAGAAGCGGCCTTGAAAGGGTGAGCAAGGTCATCATGACAGGCCTTCTGCTCATCATGATTGCGCTGGCTGTCCGCGCCCTGACCCTTGACGGATCAGGCGAGGGCCTTGCCTTCTATCTTGCCCCGGACTTTGAGCGCTTAAAGAACGCCGGCATCCTCAATGCCGTCTCCGCTGCCATGAACCAGGCCTTCTTTACCTTAAGCCTTGGCATCGGCGCCATGCTTATTTTCGGAAGCTATCTCAATAACAAGCGCAACCTGACAGGCGAGTCCATCTATATCGTCGGCCTGGACACCTTTGTGGCCCTGACATCCGGGCTTATCATCTTCCCTGCCTGCTTTGCCTATGGCGTGCAGCCGGACTCGGGTCCCGGGCTTATCCTCATCACGCTGCCCAATATCTTCAACCAGATGCCCATGGGCAACTTCTGGGGCTGCCTCTTCTTTGTGTTCATGAGCTGTGCCGCAGTCACCACTGTCATCGCTGTCATCGAAAACATTGTTTCCTACAGCATGGACGTGCACGGCTGGCAGAGAAAGCCTTCCATCGTCATCCACGGCGTCATCCTGGCAGTGCTCATGATGCCCTGCATCCTGGGCTTTAATGTCTGGAAGGACTTCACGCCCTTAGGCGCAGGCACGTCCATCCTGGACCTTGAAGACTTTATCATCAGCACCAACATCCTGCCCCTGGGATCGCTTTTCATGCTGATCTACTGCACCAGCCGCTATGGCTGGGGCTGGGACAAGTTCGTTGCAGAGACAGACAAGGGCGAGGGGCCGAAGTTCCCGAGGTGGACCCGTTTTTACCTGACCTGGATACTGCCTGTGCTTATCCTGATCCTTTTCATCAACGGCTATGTTGACAAGTTCTTTTAGCTGATTTCTTCCTGCCAGGTCCTTATGAGCATTAGGATCTGGCAGGAGGTCCGGCTTCAAGGAGGGGGCGGCCAGGCCGCCTGTTTTTCTGTTTACTGTTTTTTTCTTATAAGGAGTGCTGTCCATGGGTCGCGAACGTCTGGCTTCCCGTCTGGGTTTTCTTCTTCTTTCTGCCGGCTGCGCCATCGGCCTTGGCAATGTCTGGCGATTTCCATGGATAACCGGCCAGTACGGCGGCGCCTGGTTTGTTCTGATTTACCTGTTCTTCCTGCTGGCGCTGGGCCTGCCTGTCATGATCATGGAATTTTCCATGGGACGCGCCTCGCGCCGCAACATAGGAAGGGCCTTCCATGTGCTGACGCCTGAGAAGAAGGGCTGGCACAAGTTTGGTCTTCTCGGCCTTGTGGGCAGCTATCTGCTCATGATCATGTACATTCCCATTGCCGGCTGGATGCTTGCCTACTGCTGGTACATGGGCACAGGCCAGCTGAATCTGCCGCCTCACGAGGTGCAGGCCTTTTTCGGCAACATGCTGAGCCAGCCCGGGACCCTGACATTCTGGTCCCTCCTGACGCTGGTCTTAAGCCTTGCCGTATGCTGGTTTGGCGTGCGCGGCGGATTGGAGCGCGTGAGCAAGGTCATCATGTCCGGGCTTCTGCTCATCATGATAGCCCTGGCTATCCGCGCAGTGACCCTGGATGGTGCAGCAGAAGGCCTTCAGTTCTATCTGGCCCCGGATTTTGAGCGCCTGAAAAACGCCGGCATCCTCAATGCCATCTCTGCCGCCATGAACCAGGCCTTCTTTACCTTGAGCCTTGGCAACGGCGCCATGATGATTTTTGGCAGCTATTTCAACAATGAGCGCAACCTGACAGGCGAGTCCCTGTGCATTGTGGGCCTTGATACCTTCGTGGCCCTGACAGCCGGCCTTATCATCTTCCCTGCCTGCTTTGCCTATGGCGTCCAGCCTGACTCAGGCCCCGGCCTTGTGCTCATCACCCTGCCCAATATCTTCAACAAGATGCCCATGGGCGACTTATGGGGCTGCCTCTTCTTTGTCTTCATGAGCTGTGCTGCCCTGACTACCGTTATTGCCGTCATGGAAAACATCGTCTCCTACAGCATGGACGTGAACGGCTGGCAGAGAAAGTCTTCCATCGTTGTCCACCTGATCCTGATGAGCATCCTCATCATGCCCTGCATCCTGGGCTTTAACGTCCTGAAGGAAATAACGCCCTTCGGGCCCGGCAGCTGCATTCTGGATCTTGAGGACTTCATCATTTCCAACAACGTCCTGCCCTTAGGCTCCCTGTGCATGCTTATCTACTGCACCAGCAAGCATGGCTGGGGCTGGGACAACTTTGTTGTTGAGACAGACAAGGGCAAGGGCCCCAAGTTCCCCCACTGGTGCCGCTTCTACCTCACCTGGATACTGCCAGTTGTTATCCTGATCCTCTTTGTCAACGGCTACATCGACAAGTTCTTCAAATAATCTCCCCCCTTGTTCTGACGATACGGAAGGCAGGGAAACCTGCCTTCCGTTTTTAGACGGCTGGCTCAGGCCAGCTTTTTTGCACATTTAAGGAGATACTTTATGGCACGGGAACTTCTGGCCTCCCGTATGGGCTTTCTGCTTCTGTCTGCCGGCTGCGCCATCGGCCTTGGAAACGTGTGGCGTTTCCCGTGGATGACCGGCCAGTACGGCGGAGCCTGGTTTGTGCTCATTTATCTGGCCTTTCTGCTCATAATGGGCATACCCATTCTCATTATGGAGCTTGCCATCGGCCGTGCCTCGCGCAGCAATATGGGCAGGTCCTTTCACAATCTTGAGCCAGCGGGCACCAAATGGCATGCCTGCGGCTGGTTCTCGCTTGTGGGCAGCTACCTGCTGATGATGCTCTATATCCCTGTTGCCGGCTGGATGCTTGCCTACTGCTGGTATATGGGATCAGGCCAGCTTGCACTTCCGCCTGACCAGATAGGCGCCTTTTTCGGCACCATGCTTGGCAATCCTGGCAGCATGGCCTTCTGGGGCCTTGTGGTTGTCGCCAGCTGCTTTGCTGTCTGCTGGTTTGGCGTGCGCAAGGGCCTTGAAAGGGTGAGCAAGGTCATGATGTCCTGCCTGCTCCTTATCATGGTTGTCCTGGCCTGCAGGGCCCTGATGCTGGACGGTGCTGCTGAGGGCTTTTCCTTCTATCTTGCCCCTGACTGGGAAAGGCTTAAAGCAGCCGGCATTATGAACGCCGTTGTTGCTGCCATGAACCAGTCCTTCTTTACGCTGGGGCTTGGCATAGGATCCATGCTCATTTTCGGAAGCTACATGGATGACAGGCGCAGCCTGACAGGGGAGGCCTTCTGCATTGTGGGCCTTGATACCTTTGTGGCCCTGACTTCGGGCCTTATTATCTTCCCTGCCTGCTTTGCCTTTGGCGTGCAGCCTGACTCCGGTCCCGGGCTCATCCTCATTACGCTGCCCAATGTCTTCAACCAGATGCCCATGGGACAGTTCTGGGGCTGCCTCTTCTTTGTCTTCATGAGCTTTGCAGCCCTCACCACTGTTATTGCCGTCGTCGAAAACATCATTTCCTACAGCATGGACGTTCATGGCTGGTCCAGGCGCTTTGCCATCTGCGTGCACGGCGTGCTGATGGCTGTGCTTATCATGCCCTGCATCCTGGGCTTTAACCTCTGGAAGGACTTTGAGCCGCTGGGCAAGGGAACAAGCGTGCTTGACCTTGAGGACTTCCTTCTGAGCTACAACATGCTGCCCATTGGCGTGACCATTATCGTGCTCTTCTGCACCACGCGCTATGGCTGGGGCTGGGACAATTTCCTGGCCGAGGTTAACAAGGGCAGCGGCATCAAGTTCCCGAGGTGGCCCCGCCTGTACCTTACCTTCATACTGCCTCTGCTGGTTATGACCTTGTTTGTGCAGTATTACCTGGGCAAATAGGCTGACATAAAATAGAAAAACAGGATATCGCCATATAAGGATATCTTATTATAAGGCTATCTTGCTTTAGCAGGCGTCCTGAGGGCTTAGCGCTTTCAGGGCGCTTTTTTTGACTTGTCAAAAGTAAGCCTGGGCAAGCCTCTGACAATCTTCATTGTCTCAAGGCTGATCGTGATGATGCTGAGCAGAAGGTCAAGGTATATCTCGTCTTCCCTGCTCACTGGCCCAGGCATTGCGAACTGTCCTCTTATGCAGACCGTGACTGCCTTGTCTCATTTGAGGTGTATTTCCCCCTACGATTTTATCACATGTTGTTTCTGACATGTCCCTGAACCTGATAAGGTCTTTTCCCGAACAATATTAAGCAAAGATAAGGAAACTGAAGATGTGAGGTATTTTATTTCAAC
>CAVJEZ010000090.1:0-7945 GCA_963648625.1 Odoribacter splanchnicus | reverse complement strand
TGAAGTAAAGCCCATGGACGTGCCGCTCACTGCCGAGCTCTCAGGCAGGGTATCAGCATTCCGCAAGGCCGAGGTACGTCCGCAGGTCAGCGGCATCCTAAAGGAACAGCTTTTTGCCGAAGGCTCCATGGTCACCCAGGATCAGTCCCTCTACAAAATCGATCCTGACACCTACACAGCCGAAGCCGAGCGGGCCAGGGCCGAGGTCAGCAGCGCCACTGCCAAGCTGGATGCAGCCACCCTGCGCCGCAACCGCCACGCTGCCCTGCTTAAGACAAAGGCCGTAAGCCAGCAGAGCTATGAAGACACCACCGTGGAATACCTGCAGGCCAGGGCCAACCTCGATGTCGCAAAGGCTGCCTTGCGCACGGCTGAAATACAGCTGCGCTACACGGACGTGCTGGCTCCCATCACAGGCAGGATAGGCAAGTCCTCCGTAACGCAGGGAGCACTGGTGACAGCCAACCAGGCAGCCCCGCTTGCCGTAATCCAGCAGCTGGATCCCGTCTATGTGGACATGACGCAGTCAAGCCTTGCCCTGCTGCGCCTGAGAGAGCGCTATAAGGAAGGCAGGCTCATACGTCCTGGCGAGGATCAGACAGAAGTCAGGCTGCGCCTTGAAACCGGCACCATGTATCCTGTAACCGGCCGGCTGAGGTTTGCCGACATCACTGTCGATGAAAGCACCGGAGCCGTTCTTTTGCGCTCGGTCTTCCCTAATCCTGACAATGTCCTTCTGCCCGGCATGTACGTGCGCGCCATTATCAGTGAAGGCGTGCAGGCTGATGCCATACTGGTTCCGCAAAAGGCCGTGCGCAGGACGCCCAAGGGCGATGCCAGCGTCTTTGTGCTGGGGCAGGACAACAAGGCCGAGGACAGGCAGGTTGTCACAGGCGAGGTTGTCGGACGCTGCTGGCTTGTCACATCCGGCCTTAAGGCAGGCGACAAAGTCATAGTAGACGGCACAGACGGCCTGAGGCACGGAAGCCCGGTACAGGTTGCAAAGACGATTATCCTGGACAGTCCCGAAGCCACAGTGCCGGGCAAGGCGGACTAAGCCATGTCCATATCCCGCTTTTTTATAGACCGCCCCGTTTTTGCGTCTGTCCTGGCCATCCTGCTCATGCTGGCAGGCACTGCCGCGTGTCTGCGCATGTCCGTAGCCCAGTTTCCGCAGCTTGCGCCGCCTACCATCTCCATGACCATCGACTACAGCGGCGCCTCTGCGCAGACCATGCAGGACAACGTGGCCCAGATCATAGAGCAGCGCATGACAGGGCTGGACAGGCTGCTCTACATCACAACCAACTCAAGCTCGGAGGGGCGCTGCCGCCTGGCACTGACCTTTGAGCCTGGCACTGACGCCGACATTGCGCTCATGCAGGTGCAGAACTGCCTGGATCTTGCCATGCCCAGCCTGCCGGACACTGTCAAAAGCCAGGGCATACGCGTGCGCAAGGTATCAGACACCTTCATCCGCTTTTACTCCCTCTACGACAAAAGCAATGCCATCCCTGTGGAAGACATTGCCGACTTTGCCTCGTCCATCCTTGTCGATCCCATCAGCCGCATCGACGGCGTAGGCGATACCACGCTTTTCGGCTCTTCCTATGCCATGCGCATCTGGCTCAATCCCAGCAGGCTGCTGGGCTACAGCCTGACTCCGGGCGATGTGGTTGCCGCAATCAAGGAACAGAACAGGCAGATTTCAGTAGGACAGCTGGGCAGCCTCCCTGCCGTTAAGGGTCAGGAAATCAATGTCACCCTGCTCTCCAGGGCCAAGCTGCAAACCGTCGAGCAGTTCCGCAACATCCTTGTCCGAGTCAATCCCGACGGCTCAACCGTCAGGGTCGGCGACGTGGCCAGGGTGGAGATGGGACGGCAGGGCTATGCCATCAGCTCCCGCTACAACGGCAGCCCGGCTGCCACCATAGGCATACAGCTGGCCGAAGGCGCCAATGCCGTAGCCACGGCCGAGCGGATAGACGAATTCATGCAGCGCATGGAGCAGTTCTTTCCCAGGGGGCTGACCTATTCCATAGCAGGCGACACCATTCCCTTTATCCAGGCATCCATCAGCAACGTGGCCCACACGCTCATAGAGGCCGTGCTGCTGGTGGCGCTCATCATGTTCCTCTTTCTGCAGAACTGGCGCGCCACGCTCATCCCTGCCATGGCCGTGCCCATTGTGCTGCTCGGCACAATGGCCGTCATGGGCGCAACAGGCTCCTCCATCAACACTCTCAGCATGTTCGGCCTGGTCCTGGCCATAGGCCTGCTTGTGGACGATGCCATCGTGGTGGTTGAGAACACGGAGCGCATCATGCAGGCAGAGGGGCTTTCAGCGCCTGACGCCATACGCAAATCCATGGACCAGATCACCTGGGCCCTGCTTGGCGTGGCAGCCGTTCTCTCGGCCGTCTTTGTTCCCATGTCCTTTTTTGGCGGCATACCAGGTGCCATTTACCGCCAGTTTTCCCTGACCATAGTTTCGGCCATGATACTGTCAGTCTTCGTGGCCGTTGTTGTCACGCCGCCCATGTGCGCCTGCCTGCTCAAAAAACAGGAAGGCAGCAAGGCAGTTTTTTTCAACGGCATGAACCGCATGGTCGAGGCTGCCACCAGGGCCTATGCACGCCTTCTGCGCCGCCTGATAAACAACACGGGCAAGGTAATGGTTGTCTATGTGATTCTTGTCGCATGCACTGTCTGGGCCCTGGAAAAAATGCCCAGGTCCTTCCTGCCTGTCGAGGATCAGGGCTTTGTCAATGTCAATATCTTCGGGACTCCCGGATCTGCCAGCGGGGCCACTGAAGCCATTGTCAGGGAAGTGGAGGAATATTTTCAGAAGGAGGAAGGAGAGCTTACGGAGGCTGTCGGCATGATGCTCGGCATGGGGCCATACGGCAGCCGCGGCCAGAACGTGGCCACAGGCTATATCAAGCTGAAGCACTGGGACGAGCGTCCGGACGAGGACCAGAGCGCATCGGCCATAGTGCGCAGGGCCAGGGCCCATTTTGCCAATGATCCCAGGGCGCGCATTCTTTTCTCCGAGCCGCCGCAGGTGCGCGGGCTTGGTTCCGCCTCAGGCATAGTGCTGCAGCTTGAGGACCAGGGAGGCCTTGGCTACGACGCCCTGGTTGCTGCAAGGACAAGGCTGCTGGATCTGGCAGCATCCAATCCCATGCTCTTCAATACCCGCACTTCGTCCCTGGGCGACATTCCCCAGCTCAGGCTTGTCATAGACGATCTCAAGGCAGGCGCCTTCAGGCTCTCTGCCGATGCCATCAACGATGATCTCTCCACAGCCTGGGGCGGCACCTATGTCAACGACTTTGTGGACAGGGGAAGGGTCAAGCGCGTCTACGTGCAGGGCGATGCCCCGTTCCGCATGAACACGGATGACCTGAGCTACTGGTACTTCCGCAATGCCGACGGCGGCATGGTTCCGCTGGATGCAGTCGCAACTCCTGAATGGACATTCGGCCCCTCGCAGCTGGAACGCTTCAACGGCGTGCCATCCACCATTATCGAGTCCTCGCCTGCCCCTGGCGTAAGCTCGGGCGATGCCATGGACGAAATAGAGCGCCTGGTCCGTGAGGAGCTGCCGCAGGGCATAGGCCTTGAATGGACGGGCCTGAGCTTTGAAGAGCACAGGGCAGGCGGCCAGGCATCCGTATTGTATGCCATCTCCATCCTGGTGGTTTTTCTCTGCCTGGCTGCCATGTATGAATCCTGGACCATTCCCATGGCCGTCATCCTGGTGGTGCCCATTGGCGTGCTTGGAGCCCTGGGCCTGAGCTCACTCAGGGGGCTGCATAACGACATCTACTTCCAGGTCGGCATACTGGCCGTCATCGGCCTCTCTGCCAAGAACGCCATTCTCATCGTGGAATTTGCAAGATCCCTTGTCAGCCAGGGCAAGAGTTTCAAGACAGCGGCCATAACGGCAGCATCCATGCGCCTCAGGCCCATAGTCATGACCTCGCTTGCCTTTCTGCTCGGCGTCCTGCCCCTGACAGTGACCCACGGTGCAGGAGCAAGCAGCCAGCACGCCATAGGCACCGGCATTATTGGAGGAACCTTCCTGGCAACGGCACTGGGCATCTTCCTGACGCCTGTCTTCTTTGTCTTTGTCAGCAGGCTGTTCAGCAGGAAAAAGGAAAATGCCGCAGGACAGCAATCCTCTGCCAGGCTTTTGAAAATACTTAAGCTTGTGAAAAAATGCCGATAAGGTATCTTGACCCAGTGTTTTGTTCCGTGTAAAATTAAAATATTCTGATCCTGACGTACCTATGCTTGTTTCAGCCCTCTGTGAAACGTTCCTGAAGGCTTTTCTGGGACAACAGGAACGTCACAACAGCCCCGCCAATGTACTAAGGAGGCTTTATGCGAATTGCCATTGGACTAGGCAAAGAGCGCAGTGAGAAGGATATGGAAGATCGCGGCATAAACCGTCGTGATTTTATGAAGTTCTGTACTGCTGTGGCTGTCACAATGGGCCTTGGCCCTGCCTTTGCTCCTGAAGTTGCCCGCGCTCTGACCGGGAAGCGCCCCTCAGTGGTGTATCTGCACGAAGCGGAATGCACAGGCTGTTCCGAAGCAGTGCTGCGCGCCGCCAATCCCTTCCTGGATGAGCTCATCCTGGACACCATTTCCCTCGACTACCATGAGACCATCATGGCCGCCGCTGGCGATGCCGCTGAAGAGGCACTGAATGCCGCCGTCAACAATCCTGACGGCTTCATCTGTGTTGTCGAAGGCGCCATTCCCACCGCTGACAATGGCGACTATGGCTATATCTCCGGCCACACAATGCTTTCCACAGTGCGCCGCATCATTCCCAAAGCCAAGCTCACTGTGTGCATGGGCACCTGTTCCGCCTACGGCGGCGTGCAGGCAGCCAAGCCTAATCCCACCAAGTCCATGGGCGTTGCCGATGCCCTGGCCGACCTTGGTGTGAAACCCGTCAATATTCCCGGCTGTCCGCCCAACCCGCTGAACCTCGTGGGTACCTTGGTGGCCTACCTCACCGGCAAGAAGATCGAGCTCGACGAATACGGCCGTCCCCTGATGTTCTTCGGCAAGACCGTCCATGAGCTGTGTGAGCGCAAGAAGCACTTTGACAAGGGTGAGTTTGCTCCTTCCTTCAATTCCGAAGAAGCGCGCAAGGGCTGGTGTCTGTATGATCTGGGCTGCAAGGGTCCTGGAACCTACAATAACTGTCCCAAGGCTCTGTTCAACCAGACCAACTGGCCTGTTGGCGCCGGCCATCCCTGCATAGGCTGTTCCGAGCCTTCATTCTGGGACGATATGACGCCGTTCTACGAAAACTAGGGAGCGCTCCATGTCAAAAACACCTCAGTCTACCTACAGCGGCCCGGTTGTCGTCGATCCGCTGACCCGTATTGAAGGCCATCTGCGCATCGAAGTCGAAGTGGAGAATGGCAAGGTCAAGGATGCCCGCTCCTGCGGCACCCTCTTCCGCGGCCTGGAAACCATTGTCAAGGGCAGGGATCCCCGCGACGTGCAGCACTTCACTGCCCGTACCTGCGGCGTGTGCACCTATACCCACGCCCTGGCCTCCACGCGTTCCCTGGAAAACGCCATCTACAACGCCGACAAGAAATTCCAGATTCCGGCCAACGCCACCTATATCCGCAACCTGCTCCTGGCCCAGCAGCAGCTGCACGACCACATCGTGCACTTCTACCACCTGCACGCCCTGGACTTTGTGGACATCACAAGCGCCCTCAAGGCCGATCCTGCCAAGGCTGCCAAGCTGGCTGAAAACACTTCCGGCCAGCCCTGCAAGGCCGCAGACCTCAAGGCCGTTCAGGACAAGCTGAATGCCTTTGTGGCCTCCGGACAGCTCGGACCCTTTGCCAATGCCTACTTCCTGGGCGGCCATCCGGCCTACTACCTTGAGCCCGAGGCCAACCTGGTTGCCACTGCCCACTACCTGCAGGCCCTGCGCGTGCAGGTCGAGGCAGCCCGCGCCACAGCAGTCATCGGCGGCAAGAACCCGCATCCCCAGATGCTCATTGCCGGCGGCGTGACCTGCTACGACTTCCTGACCGACAAGCGCATTGCCGAGTTCGAGGAACTCTTCAAGAAGACCGTAGCCTTCGTGAAGAACGTCTACATTCCCGACCTGCTCATGGTTGCCGGCCAGTACAAGGACTGGGCAGCCTTCGGCGGAACCACGCATTTCATGAGCAATGGCGAGTTCCCCATGCCCGGACAGGAATACGACCTGAGCACCCGCTGGATGAAGCCTGGCATTCTTCTGGACCGCAAGCTGGCCCTGGAAGCATTTGACCAGGACAAGATCAGCGAGCATGTGCGCCACAGCTGGTACAAGGGCGAGGAAGCCTGCACTCCCTACGAGGGCAAGACCGATCCCCAGTTCACCAAGATGGGCGACAAAGACCGCTACAGCTGGCTCAAGGCTCCCAGGTACGGCGAGTACGCCTGTGAAACAGGCCCCCTGGCTGCTACCCTGGTCAACTACGTTGCCGGCAACGAAGACTTCAAGAAGCCTGTGGACACAGTCCTCAACGCTCTTGGCGTCGGACCCGAAGCCCTCTTCTCCACCCTGGGCCGCACCGCTGCCCGCGGCGTGCAGACCCTGGCTACTGCCGCTTACTGCGAGCGCCTGCTTGCCGAATACAAGGACAACATCCGCAAGGACAAGCAGATCTGCGTGGATCCTGAGATTCCCCAGGACAGCAGGGGTGTGGGCTTTGTCGAAGCTCCCCGCGGCGGACTTTCCCACTGGATGGTTATCGAGAACGGCCGCGTGAAGAACTTCCAGCTGGTTGTTCCCACGACTTGGAACCTCGGACCCCGTGACGCCAAGGGCGTGCTCGGTCCCTGCGAGGAAGCCCTTATCGGCACGCCTATCGCAGATCCCAAGCGTCCTGTTGAAATTCTGCGTACAGTACACTCCTTCGACCCCTGCATCGCCTGCGCTGTGCACGTCATCGACGGCCAGACCAACGAAGTGCATAAGTTCAAGGTTCTGTAGTATACGCTGTTCGATATTTGAAGGCTTCAGGATCCGGGTCACAGCATCCGGATTCTGAAGCAGTTTGACAGGCGGAAGCGGTTGTTTTTCAGCCCTTCCGCCTCTCCTTTTGTTTAGCCCAATACACCCAAGCCCGGTACGCCAGGCTGCAGAACACTGAGAGGAAGAAAAATGGCTGAGAATGACCGTCTGTGCATACTTGGCGTGGGAAATACCATTCTCACCGATGAGGGGTTTGGCGTGCGCGCCATGGAATGGATGCGCGACCACTATACCTGGCCCGACAACGTCGATTTCATCGACGGCGGCACGCAGGGCCGTGTTCTCATGACCATCCTTCTTGACTACAAGAGGCTTGTCGTCCTCGATATTGTACGGGGACAGTGCGAGCCTGGCACGGTCTACCTGCTTGAAAACGAAGACATGCGCAAGTCGCAGAGCTTCCATGACTCCACGCATGACGTTGATTTTGTGGATTTGCTCAGCACCTGCGATCTTATGGGCGGCCGTCCGGATGCCTTTGTTGTGGGCTTTGAGCCCTATGAGTTCAACCAGCTGAATGACCATCTCACGCCGCAAGCCCAAAAAGCCCTGCCCATGTTCTGCGAAAAGGCCGTTGCTGAAATACGGCGCCGCGGCTGGTCCGATCCCAAAGGGCCCAAAGACTAAAGGCGATACAACGAAGGCGCCGTAGTCGTACCACATAAAGCGAAAAAGACTTCCCTCTAATGCCTCTGCCATTTGTCATGGCAGAAAGCACACGGGGAAGTCTTTTTTATGGTCTTAAGGATGATGAGGCGGGGGAGAAATCTCCGCCTGCTGTTTAGAATTCGTAGGATATGGTGCAGGAACCGGAAACGCCCTGCTTCTGGCCCACATAGCCCTGCACGCCAAGGTTGATGGAGAGGGGCAGGT